>JBCCXV010000059.1:0-9946 GCA_039191195.1 Planctomycetota bacterium | reverse complement strand
CGGGTTGAACCTTCGAAGACATTTCTGGGGGGGTGGGGGCCAAAGTCATGGGATCGCCTGCACATGAATGCGGCGTAGGCGGTCACGGCGACGGGCCGATCGCTTCCCTACGCCGGTGTCAACCGGATCAGGTTCGACGGGTGCGTCTCAGACCGCGTGCGGAAAACTGCCGGCGGTCGCCCCGAGCGAAGGGTCAAGCTTAGCCCGGCGGCGGCGGGGCCGCTAGGGGTTCGCTCTAGACGGCGTAACCGGCCGGCTCGTCACAACCGGCCGCCAATAGTTGAGCGGGCTTCTGGGACGGTCTCAACACCGCGCAACACCCGGCCGATGCCCCGCATGGCGGTTGCGCCCCGAAACCGCCCCTCTCGGGGTGGGACCGGCGCATGAGCTACACGCTGACACGAAACCTGCGTACCGGCTTCACGCTCATCGAGATGGTGATCGTGATCGCGGTGCTGGCGATCCTGGCATCGATCGCGTTGCCGCGCTACGGCGCGGCGCAGGACGAGGCCCGCAACGCCGCGGCGCTGTCCAACCGCAAGACCATCCAGAACATGATCCACGCGTACCACTCTCGGCACGAAGCGTGGCCCGCGACGATCGACCCCGGGTGGTTCCCGGAGAACGAGGTCCCGCCGCATCCGTACGCCCCGGATTGGGAGGGCGACCCGGTGCAGGTTTTCCGGAACAAGCGCGACCCGAGCCGCTACTACCCCGGCGCCAAGCTGCTCAACCCCGACATCTCGTGGGGCAAACCGTACTGGTACAACCCGGTGAACGGCAACCTCATCGTGCGCGTGCCCGAGCAGGACACGGTGCAGGCGACGATCGACCTGTTCAACGAGATCAACGGGGTGAGCGTCGACACGCTGGGTCAGAAGACGCCGTAAGGGCGCCCGGGGGTAGACTGGCCGTGTGCAGGTGATAACCGCGCTCAAGCCGAGCGCCGGGGCGCTTCCGCGCTACCGGGTGTATGTGGGTTCTGCTGGGAAGGCCGGCCGCCGTGCTGCGGTGATCTCTCCGAATGCGGTCGATGCGCTCGGGCTGGCGGTCGGGATGGACTGGACGCCTGAGCTGGCGGCGCGGGTCGAAGAAGCGTCGGCCGGCGAGCGTGCGGTCGAGGCGGCGGCGCGGGCGCTGTCGCGACGGCCCAAAAGCAAGCGGAAGCTCGACCAAGCCCTGCGCCAGAAGGAGTTCGACCCCGCGGCGCGGGCCCAGGCGATCGAGCGGATGGAGCGGATCGGCGCCATCGACGACCGTTCGCTGGGCGAATCGATGGTGCGGAGCACGCTGGGGCGCAAGCCGGCCGGCCCGCGGTACCTCAAGGCGAAGCTGCGCTCGGCCGGTCTCGACGACGAGCTGGCCCAGGAGCTGGCCGACCAAGCCTCGCAAACCCGTGATGAAACGGGCGTGGCGGGCGCCCGGGCGCTGGTGCGCGCGAAGCTGCGCGGGATGCGGGGTTTAGCCCCCGAGGTGAAGCGGCGGAGGCTCTACGGGATGCTCGCCCGCCGGGGGTTCGATCCCGACGTGATTTCGCGGGTGTTATCGGAGTCGCACGACAACCCGGACGATGTCGGGTGAGTGACGCATTCGCCAACTGCTCCCGACGCCCCGGTGCTGGCCTCGCCCGTCAAGGTCGAGGCGGATCGCGTCGATGAGCCCAAGGCTGCCGTGCGGCCCGGGGCCCCGGCCGTGGGCGGCCCCAAGGCGCACCCGCGGATGGAAGCCGTCGTTGTCAGCCCATTCTTGCCCGGACCCGGCGATGAAGATCGTCGGCGGGGCTTCTACGTGCTTGAGATGCTGCGCGACGCCGGCTTCACGACACGGCTGGTGGCGCTGTGCGCGGCCGACCAAGACCACGCCGACATCGCGAACCTGACCGAACACGTCGACCACCTGCACGCGTTCCACCGTTCGGGCGAAGCCTGGGTGCACGGCGCCTGGGGCTGGCTGACGGGCGAGTCGTTCGCGGCGGGCGCGGCGCGGCACACCGAGGCCGTCGCCGTGCTGGCTTCGGCGCTGCCCCGGGCGAAGGTGGTGGTGGCGCTAGGCGCGGCGGGCCACGCGATGGTCGAGCAGGCGATGGCGCCGAGCCGACCGCCGGGCTTCTACCTGATCGACCTCAACGAGCCGGCCGCGGCGGCGGGTCACGGGCCGGGGCAGGACGAGCGCAGCCGGATTGGCGCGTGGGCGGCCGGGGCCGAACTGCGTGCGGTCGAGCGGGCCGAGCGGATCGCCGCCGACGCCGCCGACCTGGTGCTGGTGGCGTCCGAGCCCGACATCCGAACGCTCGGCGCCAAGCGGCGTGCGCCCATCTGGGCCGTCGGCAACGGCTTCGACCCGCGCGACACGCCCGAGCACGGCTACCTGGCCGGCTTGGCCCCACGGATCGCGTACTGCGGCGACGTGCGTGTGCCCCACCACGCGCGGTCGGCGCTGTGGCTGGCGCGGGTGGTGATGCCGCAGGTGCGCAAAACCGTGCCCGACGCCGCGCTGGTGATCGCTCAGCGGGGCAAGCCGAAGGGCGGCGGGGCCCGGGTGTTCGAAAGCGAGTCGGTGGTCCCGTTTGCGATGAAAGACGCGACGCCGTACGAAGCGCTGGTGGAGACGTGCGTCGCCGGGGCCTGCCCGCAGCGGTACGTCCGGGGCTGCGTGTCGCACGCGCTTCAGGTGATGGCGGCGGGCCGGCCTTTGGTGACCACGTCGCCGCTGACCCGGCTGCTGCCTTCGGATACGGCCAGCGCGGTCGCGGTAGCAGACAAGGCCAAGGCGATGGCCGACGCACTCCGCCGGCTGCTCGATCACCGGGAAGAGGCCGAGCAGGCCGGGCTGAAGGCCTGCCGTGCGGCGCACGATGGCGCGACCTGGGTGGCGCAATGGCGGCGCGTGGGTGGGCTGCTGCGACGAGTTGCCGATGGGCGCGAAGTCCACGCGGCGTCGGACAGCGATCCGGGCGCACGGCTGCGACGGCTGGAAGGCCGCACGAGCGAGATCTCGCGCATGGCCTCGTAAGTAGACCGCACGGGCTGACGCCGCGCGAATCTGTCGTCAATCAGAGCTTGTCGGCGGCGAGGCTGGCGAGTTCGCTGCGCTCGCTGCGTTGCAGGGTGACGTGGCCGACCTGGGCGGACCCGCGCAGGCGTTCGACCATGTAGGCCAGGCCGTTGGACGACGCGTCGAGGTACGGGTTGTCGATCTGGTTCACGTCGCCGGTGAGGACGATCTTGGTGCCCTCGCCCACACGGCTGACGATGGTCTTGACCTCGTGGGGCGTGAGGTTCTGGGCCTCGTCGACGATGATGAACTGGTGGGGGATGCTGCGGCCGCGGATATAGGTCAGCGGCTCGAGCACGACGGTGCCCTGGGACACGAGCTCTTTGACGCGGGCCTCGGGGGGCTTGCTGTCGGCGTGGTGGCCGCGGAGGTCGCCGGCGGCGCGGTTCGACAGCAGGTACTCGAGGTTGTCGAAGATGGGCTGCATCCAGGCCCAGAGCTTCTCGTCCTTGTCGCCGGGGAGGTACCCGAGGTCGCGGCCCATGGGCATGATGGGCCGTGCGACCAGGAGCTTGTCGTAGCGCTGGTCCCCGACGACGCGACCCATGCCTGCGGCCAGGGCGAGGAGCGTCTTGCCGGTGCCGGCCGAGCCGAGCAGGGTCACGAGCTTGACCTCGTCGTCGAGCAGGAGGTCCAGGGCCATGAGCTGCTGGACGTTGCGGTGCATCACGCCGTAGGTCGGCTTGCGCGGCCCGTGGATGGGGATGAGGTGGTCGGTGTCGGCGAGGCGGCGGGCGAGGCCGTGGTGGGACTCGTCGAGCGCGTTTCCGAGCTGGACGAACTGGTTGGTCTCGAGCTCGAGGGGCGTGCGCGTGCCGTCGGCCTCTTCGTGGAACAGGTGGCCGGACAGGGCCTCGAGTTCGAGCTGCTTCTCGTCGTAGAGGCGGTCGATGAGGTCGCCGGGCACGGCGAGCTCGACGTAGCCGGTGTAGAGCGAGTCGGCGTCGACCTTCTGGGCCTCGAAGTCTTCGGTGCGGATGCCCAGGGCGTCGGCCTTGATGCGGACGTTGATGTCTTTGGTGATGAGCACGGCGTGCTGGCCGGCGTTCTGGAGCTTCCAGGCGACGCCGATGATGCGGTGGTCGGGGGTGTCTTCGCGGAGGGCGTCGGGGCGCTGGGGGTCGGCGAGCTCGACGCGGACCTTGCCGCCCTGGTCGTTCCACACGATGCCGTCGGCCAGGCGGCCCTGGGCGCGCAGGCGGTCGAGCTGGCGGATGGTCTCGCGCGCGTTGCGGGCGACGTCGTCGTTGCCCTTCTTGAACTTGTCGATCTCGCCCAAGACGGCGAACGGGATCACGACCTCGTGCTCGGCGAAGAGGTAGAGGGCGGCGGGGTTGTGCAGCAGCACGTTGGTGTCGACGACGAAGCGCTTGATCGCCTCGGCCTCCGACTGGGCCTCGGGCGAAGTCTCTGGCGCGGGGCCGGGCGCGGCGGCCGAGGCCGCGGTCGTGTCTGCGGGCGGTGTGGTGCGGGCGGGCCGCGGGTCCGGCGGCTCCGAGGAGGCCGGCGCGGCGGGGGTGGTCGTCTGGCTCATGCGGGCCCCTCAATGCCGGGGTGTCTTCTCCGTCCCCAAACCCCATATCGGCTCGAACGCCGGGCGGGGTTCACGAGGGGATTCTACGCCCCCCGGAGAAGCCCCCGGAGAGGCCCCCGAAAGGCCCCGGAGACCCGGGCCCCGGTACGCTGCGGGGATGACCACGCCCCCCGCGACCGAGAACCAAGGGAAGGCCTTCGGCGAGGCTTCCGACGGCCGAACCGTCCGCCAGATCACGCTCCGAAACGCACATGGCTGGACCTGCGATCTGCTCACGCACGGCGCCCGGGTTCAGGCCCTGCGCGTGCCCGACCGCGACGGCGTGTTGGCGAACGTGGTGCTGGGGTTCGATGAGGTCGGCCCCTACGAGGGCGCGGGCTCGAGCTTCGGCGCCACCTGCGGGCGCGTGGCCGGGCGGATCGCCGAGGGCAAGTACACGCTCGACGGCGAGCCGCGCGAGCTCGACGCCCACGACTCCCAGGGCAACCACCGTCACGGCGGCAAGGTCGGCTTCATGCTCCGCCACTGGGCCGCCGAGCAACCGGCCGACGACCACTGCACGTTCACGCTGGTGTCGGAAGACGGCGACCAGCGCTACCCCGGCCGCCTGACAACGCGGGTGACCTACACGCTCGAAGACGACGGCCTGCGCATCGACTACGAGGCCGAGACCGACGCGCCTACGCTGGTAAACCTCACCAACCACAGCTACTTCAACCTTGGCGGTGTGGCCGAGGGCGCCTCGGCCGACCGCCTGCGGGAGCAAACCTTCGAGACGCTCGTGCGGCTCGACTGCGACCGCTTCCTGGAGACGGTGAACATGATCCCGACGGGCGTGCTCACCCCGGTGGAGGGCACGCCGTTGGACTTCCGCACGCCGCGCACCATCGGCGGGCGCATCGCCGAGCTGACCGAGGGCCCGCGCCCGGGGTACGACCACTGCCTGCCGGTGCGCGACCACGACGGCGCGGTGCGCGAGGTGGGCTTCGCCGAGCACCCCCCCAGTGGGCGGACGATGACGACTTTGTCGGACCAGCCGTGCGCGGTGTTCTACTCGACGAACCTCAAGCCGTCGGACCCGCCCTTCGACGGCGCCGGCGGGGCGCAGTTCGGCCCGCGGTCGGCGTTCTGCCTGGAGATGCAGAAGCACCCGGACGCGATCAATCGACAGGACGACCCGAACTTCCCCGACGTCGTGGTGCGGCCCGGCACGCCGTACACGCAGACGACGATCTACCGTTTCGGCGTGAAATGAGCGGTCAAAAGCGAAACGCGGTTGCTTATCCGCAGCCGCCACAACCGCCGCAGCCCCCTCCGCCGCAGCCGCTTCCGCCGTCGCCGCCGCCCGCGCCGCACCCGGCGCCCGAGCCGACGGTGGGGTCTGCGACGAAGCAAGCCGCCAGCGTGTGGTCGGCGCCGAGGGCCTGGGGCACGCCGAACGCCGCGACGGACAGCGCCGTTTCGGCCGGGGTCCACTCCGGGTCGCCGTTCTTGCCGATCTCGCTGCGGATGAGCTTGCGGTACAGGCGCCAGCGGCGGGCGCCCTCGGCCGTGCGGCGGACGGTCACGTTAGCGGTGACGATCGCGGCGACCAGCGTCCCGGCCATCATCATCGCAAGGTAGCCGAAGGGCTCGTGGCGTTGGATGCCCAGCCAGACGCGCACGCCGCCGAAACCGATCACCCCGAGCATGAGGAGGATCGGCACGTCGCGCAACATCCGCTGCTTGGATCGCGGGCGCAACAGGCCCTCCTCTTGCAGCTGTTCGCGATGCATCGCGAGCAGGTCACGCACGGCGCGTCGGCAGTCTTTGAACCTGCCGCGGGCGGCGACGGCGGCCTGGATGCGGGAGGCCCAGTCGTCGCCGGTGAGCTGCACGTCGCCGGGCTCAAGCTTCTTGCCGACGACGCGGATGTCTCCGGCGGCGTGGGCGTAGGCCACAGCCGTGGCGACGACGCGGTTGTCCCCGCCGGCGAGGCTGGCCACCTCGTAAGGATCGAGCTCGCTGGCGTGCTGCGGATCGGGCGACCGGTCCCCCGGGCCCTCCCGCGCGTGGACGACATAGCGCGGCAGCCAGGCGAGCAACACCGAGACGCCTGCGAGCACGGCGAACAGTTCGAGGAACGGGCGAGCCGGCCAGTCGAGCGGGTTGGCCTGCAGCGCAGACTGGGCCCACGCCGACGACGACGGGGCCAGCGCGCTCGTTACGCCGGTCGCGACGAGGGCCGCGGCGCGCAGGCCCGTGCGTCGCACCCAGGGCTTGGCGATGAGCCAGGTTTCGTTGGGCAGCACGCGCAAGCCGAATCGCTTGGGGTTGAAGCGGACCTTGGCGGGCGGCCAGATGTCGGCCGGGGGCTTACGGTCGAAGTGCTCGCGGTAGCTGGCGAGGGTGCGGGCGTACCAATCGTCGAACTTGGCGGCCTCTTGGTCTCCGCCGCGCGTCGGGCCGTGGTGCAGCGGACGGCCTAGCACGCTGGGGCAGAACTCGTCCCAATAGTCGCGCGTGTAGAGCAGGTGCAGGTGCCAGGCCTGGTCGACCTCGTCGGACGGCGTGACCGGGTGGCCGGCCGTGCAGGCGAGATAGCAGAACCGACGGTACTCCTCGACCACGCGGACTGCGTAGCCAACCGACCAACGGTTGTCGCGCGCAAGCCTTCGCGTAAACGGGAAGTCGGAAGCCGGGTTGTCGAGCGGGTGCGCCGCGATGCGCCGCCAGAGCGCGGTGTCTCGCGCGGCGGGCTGCGGCTGGTCCCGGATGTGCTCAGCGGTACCGCTCACGCCTCTAGGATACCCGAGGGCCACGGCGGATTGCGCGTATTCACGCCGGTTTCACGCCGGTTTCACGCCGCCAAACGCGGCGAAGCGTTCTTCGGCCTGAAGGACGTCAAGCTGCGTGAAGCCCACGGATTCCATCAGGCGCAGCTGCCACACCAGCGGGCGCGGGGTGTCTTCACGGGCGACGTAGTCGACGACCTTGTCGCGGTAGTCGGGGCCGCCTTGGGCTTCGAGGCTCGCGGCCCAGCGCGCGTGCATCATGGATCGGACGCCGGGGGTCTGGTGCTCGACCGAGTCGCTGATCCAGAGCCCGCCGGCGGGCTTGAGCCAGGCGAAGAGCTTGGCGAAGACGGCGGCCCACTCGTCGTCGCCGCGGAGGTGGTGCAGGCATTGGGCGGCGAGGGCGACGTCGAACGCTTGGTGGCCGAGGACTGCGTCTCGGATATCCGCCTGCAGGCACTGAATTCGGGCCTCGGGAACGCCAGCGGCGGCGACGCGCTGCCGCGCGCGGTCGAGCATCGGCTTCGACAAGTCGAGCAGCGTGACCGATACGTCCGCCGCGCTTACGCCGCGCTCGGCCAGGCGTTGCAGCAGGCGGAGGGTGTAGTTGCCGGCGCCGCAGCCGATGTCGAGCACCGACCGCACGCCGGGTGCGCAAGCGACGGCGGCCTCGGAGACCAGGTCCATACGGAGGCGTGAGCCGGTGGCGGCGACCTGTCCGGTCTCGAGGTTGCTGAAGCGCTCGACGTCGGCGTCGAACCGGGCACGGATCTCGTTGACCGTGGACTTGTCGGCGTAGGAATCCGTCACGGGGTTGGCTCCGCGTTGACGCGCTGCGCCGCTTCATAGGCGGCGATAACGGGGTCGTGGTCGCGCACCGCTGGCGGGTCGCCGGCGCCGACCCAGAGGGACATGTGCACCTCGTCGGCGTAGGTGCCATCCTCGAAACGGACGGCGCGACGTGAGACGCCTTCGCGCTCGAAGCCGAGGCTTTCGTAGAGGCGCAGCGCCTTGGCGTTGAAGGGAAAAGCGCCGAGCTGGAGCACTTCGAATCCCTCACGCTCCCGCGCAAAGGCGATGAGCTCTTGCATCAACAGCCGGCCGAGCCCGCGCCCCCACCACGGCCGTCGGATCGAGATGCCCAGGTTTCCGCGGTGCGTGGCTCGGTAGGGCTTGTCGTCTTGACGCACGCCCGCCAGCGCGATGACCTCGCCGGCCAGCGTCCACGCCGAGACCTGCAACGAGCCGGGCTTCTCCATGTGTTCGAGCAGCCACCGCCCCTCCCCGTCGACCGACATCACCGGGTCTTGGGGCGACGTCATCACGCCCCACGACTCGGCGCGCATGAGCATGAGGTAGTCGAGCACCGGTGGGGCGTCGTCGGGCGTCGGGCTGCGGAGCGTGAGCGCGGCGCCGTCGCGAAGGGTGATGGTTTGGGGTTCGAGGGTCGCCATGGCTACGCGGTCTCTTGTGGTTCGGATTCCGAGGGCTGGGATTGAGGATGACGGGGCGTGTCCCGGGGTGGCCAGCGGTCGGCGGTGCCGGCGAAGACGACGCCGTCCCACCAGACGCCGGGCTCGATCTGCCAGAGGTCGCGCATGACGCCTTCGCGTTCGAGTCCCAGGCGTTCGGCCAAGGCGATGCTGGGCGCGTTGTGGGCGGCGATGCGCAGGTACGCCCGGCGGTAGTCGAGCTCTCGGAAGGTCCAGTCGAATAGGGCGCGCACGGCCCGGGTCGCGACGCCGCGGCCGCGGGCCGCCGGGGTGAGCCAGTAGCCGATCTCGACGTTGCGGTCTTCGGCGTTCGGGCGGAGGTGGAACACGGCGCCGACCCATCGGCCCTCGAGCTCAACGCCCAGGCTGACGGCGCCGGTGGTTTGGGTTTGCTCGGTCCACCGGCCGATGAGCTCGCGCATGTCCGCCGGCGACTTCACGTCGAGCGCCCAGCGCATGTAGGGGAGCAGGGCGCCGCGGAAGCCGTCGATCACGGCGAACAGGGCCTCGGCGTCGTCGTCGATGAACTGCTGAAGGCGCAGGCCGTCACCTAGCTCGATCGCCGCCGGCGATGGTGGCGGAGGTGGGTCTTGCGGGTCGGTCACGGTCTCGCCCCATCGGGCGTCGGGGCCTGCCACGACTCGGCCAGGGCCGCGTAAAGCTTGTGGTCGATCCGACGCCCGCTCCAATGGGCGACGCCGCGGAGGGTGCCCTCGTAGACGTAGCCGGCGCGCTCGGCAACGCGCCAACTGGCCCGGTTGTCGGGCTCGGCCTCGATGGTCATCCGCTGCAGTCCGTACTCGTGGAAGCCGATCTGGGTGAGGGCCACGGCGGCGCGGGTCGCGATGCCGCGGCCCTGGGCGTCGGGCGCAACCCAATAGCCGATCTCGGCGGAGGCGATGTCCATGGCGCCGCCGCCCGAGGTGCTCTCGACCCAGTTGAACCAGCCGGTGTTCCCGACGATCCGGCCGTGGTGCAGGATGCTGGCGGGCAAAACCTTGCGGTCGGCGAAGCGGCGCAGCGAATCCTCGGCGTACTTACGCGCGTGTTCCACCGACGTGGTGTGCTCGACCCACGACATCCAGGCGCCG
>JBCCXV010000058.1:0-10099 GCA_039191195.1 Planctomycetota bacterium | reverse complement strand
GATTGGGGGAGGTACGTCGGGCCCTGAGGGAGGTGGATGGGTTGGGGCGACCGGTTGGCCCTGGGCCCGAAGTTGATCGCGGCGGCGGGGTCGTCTATCGGGTTGCCTTGGGCGTCGAGTGAAAGCGGCTCCGGGACTGGGCCGTCGAGGGTTGCGGCGCCGTGGTCGATGAGCGTGAAGTTCTGCCGGTTGCGCCTGGCCGTTTGGTTGCGGTTGGATTCTTCAATCTGCCCGAAGAGATGGGGCTCGAGGAGGTTGCTGCCGTCGACGAGTCTTAGGGGTGTGGCGATGAGGAGGTCTTGGGTTCGCCAGTCGTGGCTTGTCAGGTGTGGGTCGGCTTGGAGGGTGGCGCTGCGGAGATCGAGCGGGCTCTGGGCGGTCCAGTCGAGTACTTCGAGGCGCGGTTCGGGCCGGCCCTGAATCCAGACGACGGGGGAGGGCTCGTCGAGCAGGTGGTGGGCAGCGATGGCGGCAAGCGTTGCGGTGGTGGTCATGGGCGGGAGGGCCGTGTTGGGTGCTACGCGATTACGGCGTAGGGTGCGGCCGGGGCTGCGGCGGGCTGGATAGCCGTCGACCAGGGGGTGTAGACGGGCGGCGCCGACGAATCGGCGTGTTCGATCCGCAAGCGGAACCGCGCGGCGTTGGCGGGCGCCTCGAGCTCGAAGACGACGGCTCGCCGATGGCGGTTGGGCGTCTGCGGCGGAGGAAGCTCGGTAACGGCGCTGGTTGGGTCGGTTTCTAGCGTGACTGTGGCCACGTGGCGGTGCGCGGCCGGAGTGGGCCAGAGGGCGATGCAGCGGAGCATGTTGTTCTGGCGTGCGGGCTGCCAGCCATCGCGGTTGGGCCAAGCCGGTGCGATGGGCGGGTAGGCCGGGAGGATGCGGCGGTTGCGTTCGCGTCGTCCCTCTGGGTCGACGGCGCGTAGCAGGATGGGCGTGCCCGTGTTGGTTGAGGTGAAGGAGGTCTGGTCGGCCGGCAGCTTGGCGAGGATGGCGAGTTGGTCTTCGGTCGTGGCCGGTGTGGCGGGCCCGAGGATGTCGAAGCCTTGCTTGGGGAAGGGGATGGTGAGCAGCGGGTCGCCGAAGAAGTGCAAAGGTGTTCGCAGCTGCGGGGAAGCGACGGCCCAAGCCTCGGCGAGCGTCCAGCCGTTGCGGAGGGCTTGGAAGAAGCGCTGCGGGTTTGGCGCTTGGTTGGGGTCGTATTCAGACACGGCGGCGGTGTAAGCGGCGTATCCGGCGAGTTGCGCGACGCCGAGCCAGTGGTCGGGTGTTGGGTTACGCAGAGACGCCCCGCCCGTGGGTTGGGGGTCGAGTTGCACGGACAGGAGCCGCGGCCCGGCGGGCTGGGCGAAGGGGTTGGGGTTGGCGGCGGGTCCGCCGAGTTCCCATCCGAAGTGGACGGCGTCGTTCTGGATGGTGTCGAAGCGGTCGGGCCTGCCGGTGGTTTGCGGCGTGAGCGGTGCGGTGCTGAACAGGGGCAGGCGGAGGGACTGGGCGTCGAGGCTGGCGACGAAGGCTTGGAGTGTTTCTGCGGCGTGGTTGGCGGCCGTGTCGTCCGCTGGGTGCGGGTCGAGGTAGACACGATGGGGTGAGGCGGGGTCGAGCGGGTTGGCGGCGCGGTCTGCGGCGTCGAGCGGGGCCAAGACATCGCCGGTCGTGGAGGTTTCGATCGAGGCGGCGAACCGGCCTCCGGCGAGTTGTTGCGCGGTGGGGCGCTGGTCGAGGGGGTGGGTGTGGAGGGGATTGGGCTGGGTCAGCGCGTCGGTGTCTTGGGTTTGCAAGAGTGAGGCGACGGGTGCGAGGGCGCCTTGGCCGTCGGTATCGACGAAGACGGGCAAGTCCGACGCGAGCAGGACGCCAGAGACATGGCCGCTCAGCTGGCCGAGTACGAGCTGGTCTTCGAGCTGAGCTTGCAACGCGAGGTACTGGCTGAAGGAGATCGTTTCGGTTGCGGGCGCGTCGAGTGCGGTGAGGTTCCATGGTGGGACACCTCGCCGGTTTGCGTATTCGAGGGCGAACGCGAGGCTGCGGGCCGAGTCTTGGCGATAGACAACGAGCCAGCGGTCGGGATGGGCGGCGGGTTGTGCGGGGGGCGACTGAGGGGCTTGGGGGAGGATGGCGTCGCTGATTCGCCAGTGGTCGAAGTCGATGTGGCCGGTCGCTCCGGCGTCCTTGGTGGCGGGGCCGAGGACGGCGTGGGTGGGCGTAGGCGGCGTGTTTTGCGCGAACTGGATGAAGTTGTTTCCCAGGTCGAGCGATAGTCCGGAGAGTCCGTTGGCGTAGAGCAGCCGGACGTGTCGCCAGGGCGGCCCCTGCGGCAGTGGCATGAACGCTGGCGGTTCTTGATAGGCGGTCAGCGATAGGGACTGTGAGTCGGGGTGGAATGCGACGGCGGCGACGGGCCCGACGCTCTGGGCTTCGATGGCTATGAGTTGCGCATGACCTCCGATGAGCGTCGTGAAGTTGATCCAGGCCGAGGTCGATAGCAGGCTCGGGATCGAGTCCAGCGGTCGTGTGAGGGCCTGGCCGATGCCGCCAGCGGAGAGCGTGGCTCGCAGACCGACGCGTGGAGCGCCTTGGGGGTTGGGATGAGCCGCGGCTTCGGGCAGCTGCTGCATCGCCACGTCGGCGACGGGGGGCGTTGGCCCGCTGGGCAGCTCCCCGAAGTCGGGGACCTGGAAGTCGATGTGTTGGATCAGGGGCACGGGTTAGGCCTGGAAAACAGTCTCGAGCCTGCGGTCGATGGATTGGGTGATGCCGCCGGCGCTGAGGGTGAATTCGGCGAGCTTCAGGTGCGGGGTGGCGGGCCAGCCGGCCGAGGAGGGGCCGGATAGGGGGACGGCGACGCCGGCGTTTTCGGTGAGCCAGACGTAGGCCGTTTGATTGTTAAGGGCGGAGAGGTCGAGGGTGGCGGGCGTGTCGAGCGCGGCGACGACGCCGTTGATGGTGGCGCGTCCTGGGGCGATGCGCACGAAGAGTGGCCCTTGGTCGTCGGGCGCGACGCGGAGGGCGCCGAAGGATGCGTCGGCAAGGTGCGCGAGGGCGCGGATGAGCCATTCGTAGTACGGCTGGAGACCGCGTGGGGGAAACTCGAGGCCCGCCACGGGGTGGCGTGTGCCGATGAGGCTCTGGATTGTTTCTGAGGAGAGGTCTTGGGCGGCCATGTTGGGGGCTCATTGGGGCTGGAAGATGACCAGGGCGTATACGCGGGCGGGTTGGAGGGAGATGTTGCCGTTGGCCGTGATTGGGAAGTGCACCGTGAGCAGGTCGCCTTGCAGTACGTCGGCGTCGGTCCCGGTTTTCGGCGTGGCGGGTACGCCGGCGCCTTGGGCGGTGGATTGGAAGCCGGCGCCGTCGGATGCGAGGATCGCGGGCGGCGTGTCCAGGAGTGAGGCCCCGTTGCGTTGGATGTCGGCTTCCACCTTGTCGTTGGGGTTGTCGCTGATGAGGTTCTGATTGATGGTCAGTGCGACATCGACGAGGCGTGCGTTGGCGGGGACGGGTCCGAAGACGAGGCCGGACACGCCGGCGTTGAGGGTGCCGGCGAAGCCGACGTCCATGGTGAACTTTGAGTCGGCGGGGGCTTGGTAGGCGGCGGCGGCGCGCAGGTCGGTGAGCTGGGATATGGACTGGGCGTCGGTCTGGGCTTGTGCGATGCGCAGGTGGTTTGTGCGGTCTTCGGGGAAGCCTGTGGTGGAGGTTTGGGCTTGGCCGTTGGCGTCGATCCAGACGGAGTTGGTGGCGGACGGCGTGAGGGCGAGGCTATCGATGCCGGCGAAGGCGGTGTCGTTGGCTTGGATGCGTGCGCGGCCGGGGTAGATGCCGAGGGTGAGGGCTCCTGAGGCGTAGGGGCGCAGGTCGTTGGCGAGCCGGGCGGCGTCGGCGATGCGGTTGGCCAGCCGGCGGAACTCGACGAAGTAGGGCGTGAGGCCGGTGGGGATGAAGTCGAAGCCCAGGTCCGGGTGGGCGCCGAGGGCGAGGAGTTGGGTGTCGGGCGGGTGGAGTTCGGGCATGGTGTGTGCGGGCACTATTTGGCGTTCTGGTTAGTTCCAGACGATTGCGCCTGCGTTGCGGCGCAGGTGCGTGGGGGCTTGCGGTGGGCGCTGCGTTGGTGCGTTGAGGGTGGCTGGGGCGCCGGGCGGGACCGCGATGCTGAGGGTGGACTGGCCGTCGGGGGCGAGGGGGTCTCGGTAGCGGAGCGCGTGTGCGTCGGCGCCGAGGGGCCCGAAGCCGAGGTCGCCGCGGCCCAGGCCGGGGCCGACGGCGTGGTCGTAGCCGAACTCGTCTTCGCCGAAGACGCCGCCGAAACCGGGTCGGCTGAGGCGTCCGGGCCAGAGCTCGGCGAAATCGGGGGTTGTGCCCGAGTCGGATGTGACCTGGGCTTGGGCGTGGGGTGCGGCGGCGGGGCTGCGCAGGATGATCGCCGTGGGGGGGCCTTGGTAGGGCGGGTTCTCTTGCGGCAGGCGTTCGGGGCGAGGTCGCGCGAGATCGGCGGGGTCGTCGTTGGGTACGAGCAGGACTTGAACGCGGCGGGGTACGTCTCGCTCGATGCGAGCCCAGGTGGCGCGGTCTTGGGCGTTGGGGGTGATGTGGATGAGTTCGCCGTCGAGGTAGATGTGTGCGGCGTGGTCTTGGAGGTTGTCGTCTTGCCAGGTGACGCGGACGAGGTTGGGGTGTTCGTGCTCGCCGGCGAAGGCTGGGGTGGCGTCGGTTTGTGCGGGCGGGCGTGGCGCCATGGCTTTAGGGTGAGAGGTCGAGGTATCGGATCTGGTATCGGCGGGCCCAGCGTGGGCCGATCCGTTGGGCGGGTTGTGGGGAGAAGGATTCGATGACGGCGGTGGGGTAGGTGCGGTCGGCGAGGTGGTCGGTGAGCGGGCCGGCTTGGCCGTCGACGAGGGCGGCGACGGCGTCGTGGATGGATTCGAGTTCGGGTCGAGAGTCGGCGCGGAGTTCGCCGGTTTGGAGGAGGTTGCGGGGCTTGGCTCCGCGGGGTGCGGCGGACCCGCCGGCGCCTGCGAGAGGTTCGTGCACGGCGAGTCGTGCTTCTGCGGAAGGCGGCTGCAGGCTGGCCGGACCGGACGAGAAGGCGTCGACGCCGCGGAAGGTGATGTGGGGTTCGTGCATGGCGTGGTTTGCGCGGTTCAGGCCCGCCGGAGTGGCGCGACGGCGAAGCTGCGGCGTTCTTCGGGTAGGCCGTCTTGATTGACGTCGATGAGGACCGTGGCTTTGCGGAGTGCCTCGCGGAAGGCGCTGCGGTAGTGCTCGGCCTTGTGGAGGAAGGCTTCTTGGCGTGTATCGACGGCGGAGGCGGCGGCGTAGAGGCGGTGTAGGGTTCCGAGCGCCTCGAGCTGCGCCATGCGGTTGAGGGAGAGGATGGCGTCTTCGGTGGGGCGGTTCTCGGCTTGAGCGGTGGCGTCTTCGGGGTCGACGCCGAGGGCCTGGAGCAGGTCGAGGCCGACTAGGCGTGCTTGCGGCGCGAAGGTGCGGATGCGCAGGGACAGGCCGGCGCCTTGCACGGTGGGCGGGATGGCGGGGTCGGAGGTTTGGGTGCGCAGGGCCGAGAGCGTGAGGCTCATGGCGTCGGTCCTGGCGACGACTTCGCAGGGGTGGCGGTCGACGACCGCGATGTGTCCGGGCTCGATTTGCGCGGTTTCGAAGTTGGCGTTGACGGACGTGAGGTCGGTCTGGGTGACTTCGGCGTCGTTGACCGAGACTCGGAGCTGCGCGAAGAAGGCGAGGTCGTTGAAGGCCTCGGGTTCGAGTGCGAGGAGGTCTCGGTCGGTGGAGAAGGGGGTCATGGTTTGGCCGAGGTGGGGCGGTAAGCGTGACGCCGAGCGGTGGCTCGGCGTGACGCTGCGGCGTGCGAGGCTCCCGAGGCGGGGAGCGGAGAGGAGGGATGCCCGAGGGGGCGCCGGAGGAGGAGCGCGTGGGCGTGCTCGCGCGTCGCGGGGAGGAGGCCGTGTTTAGGCGGCGGTGGCGAGGTTGTGGATGACGCCGTGGGCGGCTTCGTTGCGTAGCTCGACGGTGTATTCGCCGACGACTTGTCCGGTTTCGCGGTCGCCGGTGCGGGCCAGGGGCTTGAACTGGAAGCTCCGGCCGGCGAGGGGCAGGACGTCGATGCGGGACGAGTCGAGCAAGAGGACGGTGTCTGCGGGGACCCATCGGGAGAGTACGACGCGGCAGACGCCGAAGTCGGACTCGTAGACGGATAGGAGGTCGCGGTAGCGGGTGTTTCGTGCGTCGTACCCGCGTGCGGAGGCGATGAAGCTGTTGAGCTGGCGCTTCTGGTAGCCGGAGACGGCGATGGTGTCGACGGCGCCGGCGGAGCGTTCCCAGACGTCGCGGAGGGCCTGGGTGAGGGTGTCTTCGTCGAGCTGGGCCGCCGCGGCGTCGGTGATGTTGGTGTTGAGCTGGGGGATGACGCCGTTCATGGTTCGGCGGACGGAGGCGGAGCCCTGGGGGGTGGCGGCGGGGGCGACGCCGTTGACGACGCAGTTCTCGAGGTCGCGCAAGAGCTCGCGGAGTCGTTCTTGGGTTTGGTAGTCCATCTCGTCGTCGACGCCGATGGCTTGGGCGGCGAGCTGGGATCCGGAGACCTCGACGCCGGAGGTGAAGATCTGGGTGTAGTTCTGCTTCCGGGTGCGGTTGGTGAAGCGGGCGGTGGGGGCGTCGTCGCCTTCGAGGGCGGCGTTGCCGAGGATGCGGAGGTTGTCGTTGTCGGAGACGCCTTCGGGGGTGGTTCCGCCGTAGCCGCGGGTGATGGTGAGGGTGTTGCCCAGGACGGCGGTGACGAAGAGGACTTCGCGGGAGCCGACGGCCTGGACCTGGTCGCCGGGGCGGAAGCGGTCGCCGTTCTCGACGGTGAGGGAGGTGACGGTGGTGTTGTCGGTGAGTGAGAGCTGGTCGACGGCGTCGGTGTTCGGCAGGAGTTCGTCTTCGAGCCACTCGTGGATGGTGGATCGTGCGGCGCGTTGCGGGTCGCCGAGGTGGTCGAGCAGCGGGGTTTCGTGCGGGCTGACGAGTCCGATGACGTCGGAGACGTCGTTGGCGAGTTCGGGCAGGTCGGCGCCGGCGGAGTAGGTGGCTTTTCCGGTGAATGGCATGGGGTTGGATTCCGTGGTGTGTTGCGGGTGGTTTGGTGGCGGCGGCTATGCGCGGCGTTTGAGGCGGAGGTAGGCGAGGAGGTCGCGGCGGTCGCCGGTTTCGGCGGCGCGGAGGGCGGCGTTGGCGGCGGGGTCTTGGGGAGGGAGGTCGGGTTCGGGGGCTCGGGCGTCGGCGAGGGCGTGGGCCTGGCGGAAGAGCCAGGGGCGCGTGCGCTGGAGGTCGGCGACGGCGATGCGTAGGTCGGGCTCTTCCATCTGGTCGATGGCGGCTTCGGTGAGTAGCCGGCCGGCCTCGAGGTCGAGTGCGCCCTGCTGGGCGAGGGCGGAGTCGATCTGTTGTCGTCGTTCGAGGCGCTGGAACGCGGTTTCGCTCTCGGCGAGTCTCGCTCGTGCTTGTTCGAGCTCGCTGTGGAGCTGAGCGAGTTCTGTTTGTGCGTCTGTTTCTCGCTCCGGTTCTGGGTCCGGTGCGGAATGGGGGTGAGGCTCGAGCGGGTCGCTCATCGGGAAGCTCCAATTCTTTCGGGAATGTTGCTTGGCTTAAGCGGCGCCGGTGTCGGCGTAGCCGAGTTCGGTGAGGATGCGTTCGGTGGGCACGCCGAGCTGTTGCTTCTTGAGCGCGTTGTCGAGGGCTTCGGTCTCGCTGGCGGGGACGGGTTCGGGCCAGTCGAGGCGGACGCGGCGCTGGTCGGGGGTGGTGCGGAGTACGCCGGCGGAGTCGGCGGCGTGGAGCAGGAGTTCGCAGGCCTGGGCGATGCCCCGGCCGTAGGTGATGCGTTTCTTTCGGGTCTTGGCGAGCAGGCCGAGGAGGACCAGGCGGATGGCGTTTTCGGAGGAGAGGTTGCCGACGCGTCCGCGGAGGATGCCGGCGGCGAGGGGGGGGACGGCGGAGGTTTTGTCGAGGGCGTCGCGGATTTCTTGGATGTGGCGGTCTTCGCTGGGGGATTGGGCGTCGCCGCCGAACTCTTCGATGGAGGCGTCGGGGTTGTCGGTTTGCCACATCTGCCCGGGGCCGACGGGTCGTTCGACGAAGTGCTCGATGCCCTTGCCCAGGTACATCTTGAAGGACTGGAAGGTGACTCGGTTCGCGCGGTCCGACAGGCGCGTGTTGAGTTCGTCCTGCAGGGCGATGAGGGGTTCGACGTCGGAGAGTCCGGCGTAGCTGAAGGGAAGGGGCAGGTTCTGGATGTGGACGACCGGGACCCGGGCGAGGGGGTTGGTCGTCTGGCTGCGGGTCCGCCAGGGTTGGTGTGGGCCGGTGCGCTGTAGGCGGAGGGTGGTTTGGGGCGTGTAGAGGGTGGCGGACTCGGGTGCGTCGCCGTCGTACGGGCGGTTCTGGAACGCGCGGGTGAGTCGCTTGGTTAGGGACGGCCTGGGCGCGGGGTGGCCTTGGTAGACGGCGAAGGCGCGGAGGCTTCGGTAGTCGTGGGCTTCGTTGAAGGGGATGGCGCGGGGCGGGTGCGCGATGGCGAGCTGCGGGATGTCGGGGTGGGGCTCGACGAGGAGGTCGCAGTAGCCGTAGATGCTGCCGAGGAGGGCGAGGTCGTGGAAGAAGTTGGACCCGCCGGCGTGGTCGAAGGCTTGGTGGAGCAGGTGGTTGATGTCTTGGGCGAGGGCGGGGTCGTCGGCGAGGGATTGGATGGCGACGGGCTTGCCGAACATGAAGTCGACGAGGCTGTGGATCCGCCAGGCGATGTCGTTCTCGACGACGAGCTCGCGGTGGGGGGCCTGGTCGCTGGGCTTGGGTCGCGTGAGTCGTGCGGGGAGCGACTGGGCCTGGTCGGACAGTGCGTGGGGTTGGCCGGGTTCGGGGAGGGGGTTGCGGTAGTAGTTCCAGAGGCGTTGGAGCTTGGGGAGGGTCCGCCTTTGGTGGCGATCGACGGCGGCCTGGAGCTGGTCGAGGGAGGGGCCTTGGTTTGGGCTGGGTTTCGGTGTGCTGGGCATGGGGCTCGGGCGTCCGTAGGAGGGACATCCGGGCCTAGGTGGCGCGGGACATGCGCACGTGGGGGTCGTCGTGGGGCGGCGGCGTTGGCGTTAAGGCGTTGGCGCACGACGACTTCAACGAAAGGAGAACGTGTTGTCCCGAGACGTTGGCTTGGCGCGCGGCCGCGGCTATAGAGTGCGCGTGTGTCAAGCGGCGTCGGCATTGTGTTCGTTTGTGAAACGAGATGACTTATAGATGACGGTTGTGGCTGGACGTGGTGGCTGGTTGTTGTGCCTGTCGTTGTCGTGTTCAATCGCGGCATGCGAGCGGGCTGAAGGCCCGCCGGCGGTGGTCGATGAGGCCGCGACGGGCGTTCCCGTGGGGGCGTATTGCACGATCCAGTTCAAGCGCGATGTCTTGGGCGCGTCGGGAGATCTGCCTGTCTCGCCGACAGCCGACTCGATCCACGGCGCGTCGCTCAGTATCCGCGGGTCGCTCGTGACGATGAATCGCGATTGGGTGGTGATCAAGCAGGAAGACGTGGCGGTGGCCGAGGTTTGGGTGCCGCGCGCGAATGTTCTCTTGTTGAGCATCCGGCGGCAGGGGGGCTGATGGGGATCGGGCGGTTGTCTTTGGCGACGGTGCAGGCGTGTCGGCAGGGTTGCCCTGCGATGGCGCTATGCCGAACGCCTAGTCAGGGCCGATCTTGTTAGGTTTCTTGTAGGTTTCGGGCTGTTCTTCGGAGTGGGGATAAGGCTAGAGCCGGGGTATTTGTCGGTCTTCGTGGTGATCTCAGGTTGCGTGTGGAGTAGACTATGTGTGCCGTGATTTTGTGCGGCTCCGCGCTTTTTGTTGATTTGGTGGTCATTGATGGACCGATCCGACCAAGAATTGAACATTTTGGAGGAGGTGAGCCGTGTTCTCAGTGCGGGTTTAGACCTAGAGCATGGTTTCGAGCGGGTGATGCAGCTGCTCAGCCGTGAGCTGGAGGTGCAGCGTGCGGCCTTGGTGTTGTGGGATCGGGGCGGGGAGCAGATGCGGACGGTGGCCTCTTTGGGTCTGACGCCGGCGGAGCG
>JBCCXV010000057.1:0-10139 GCA_039191195.1 Planctomycetota bacterium | reverse complement strand
GTGCGCGGCGTCCCACCGGGTGGCTTGTTCGGGGGTGAGCGGGCCGGCGCCGAGCGTTTGGGTCATCAGCGGGAACACCGGGTTGCCGGTGCGGGCTAGATTCGGCCCCCACCACGGCGCGGCGACCAGCAGGCAGGCGCCCAGGCCCAGCGCGCAGGCGGTGAGGCCGCTTGGTATTGGAGTGCGCGGAAGCTTGACGCTTCCGGGCCTCCAGCCGAGGGAGGCGAGGCCGAGCAGCAGTGCGGGTCCGCCGACGACGAGCAGTGCACTGGGCTTGGCGAGGGTCGCGATGGCCACGACGGCGCCGGTGGCGACGGCCCGGAGCCGCACCGCGCTGCGGAACTTGCTTGACCGGACCCGTCGGGCGTGGAGGGAAAGCAGCAACGTGAGGGCCAAGACCGCGGCGCCCTCGGTGTAGGGCAGCGACCCGGTGACGACGGCCCAGGGCACGGCCAGCAGCAACGCGGCGGCCCAGGGCGCCATCGGCTTGCCGAAACGGCTCCGCGCGGCGTCGGCGAGGACCAGCGCAGCGCACACGTAGAGCCCGGCGTGCATGAGCTGCGCGGGGATCGCGGCATGCGGATAGCCGCCGGCGATCACGCCGAGGCGTGTGTAGCCCGCTTCGACGAGCGAAGGCAGCGCGCTGTAAAGGTTGTGCGGCAAGGGGCCGACGCGGTTGAGCTCGATCCATTCGCGCGGGAGTTGGAGGTGGTACGACAGGGCGTCGTAGCCGTAGGCCTCGACGCGCCAGAGGGCGCCGGGCGGGCAGCACGCGGCGGCGAGCAGAACGCCGAGCGGCAAGCCGAGCGCGGCCCAGGCCGGCGAAACGTGGCCGGAACTGCGTCGCAGCTTCTGGAGATAACCAGATCGATTGTTCGCGGTCCTCGCGATGCCGACGATGCCGAAACAGAGCAGCGCCCATCCGGCCAGGTCGACGCCAAGGGCTACGGCCGATCCGGCTCCGGCGGTCAGGCCGGCGACCCAGGTCAGCCAAAGCCAGGCGAGCAGGCCTAGGCCCATCGCGGTGGCCGGCCTGGCGCGCAGCCAGCGTTTGGACAGACGGGCGAGGCCCCAGCCGTACCCGGCGGCGGCGCCGGCGATCCAGGCCAGCGGCAACGCGGCTTGGGCCAACGCGCCGGCCAAGCGGGTCACGGCGGCGGGGTTGGTCGGGAAGAGTCCGCCCTGCGTGGCGAGCCAGGCGCCGATGAGCATCGCGGCGAGCCCGAGCATGCCGACGGCGACCGGCCTGGGCACGGGCGCGGCGAGCGCGGCGTCTCCTGGTGAGGCCTGGGTCGTAGCTGGCGTTGGGGCGGTGCGTCGGGGCACGCGGTCACGCTAGCGGGGATCGGCCGCGGCGGGATGACCGGCGGGGTCGGCGTCGCCAACGGGCGCATCGTCGGCCGGGTGCTCCGCGGCGGTGCTTTCGTCGCGCGGGCGCGCGTCTTGGTCGGGGCCGTCTTCATCCGGCAGGTCGAAGAGCCTTCGGAGTGCGGCGGAGTAGAACGCCATGGGCGCGTCGTCGGCCTCGCGGTGCAGGCGTTCCATGACGGGGTGGAGGATCTTGTTGACCAGACGCCGTGCGTGGTCTTCGAGGATGGGCTCGGCGGCGGCGGGGTCGATCGCGACGCCGTCGAGATTGGTGGCGCGCTCGGCAGCCAAGCGCTGCGCCGTACGCGTGGCTTCTTGCTTGCCGAGTTCGTGGAGCTGGCTGCGCAGCGTGCGGATCAGGCGTCCCATTTGGCGGCTGCCCAGGTCGCGCCAGCACGCGTCGGCCGAGGCCAGCAGCAGGTGGTGCGCCGCGCGGACCTCGTCGTGGCGGCCCTGGGCTTGGGCCTGGGCGATCTCTTGGAGTTCGTCGAGGCCGTAGAGGTAGACGTTGGCGACGCGCGCGGCCTCGGGCTCGACGTCGCGCGGCAGGGCGACGTCGAGCAGCAGCAGGGGTCGGCCCCGGCGTTTGCGCATGGCGGTGCGCAGGGCCTTGGCCGTGATGACCGGGTCGGGCGACGCGGTGCCGCAGGCGACGATGTCGGCTTCGACCAGGAGGGTTTCCAGGTCGTCGAGGTGGCGCGCCCCGCCGGTGTTGGGGTCGAGCGAGAGCTGGTCGGCCAGGGCGGCGGCGCGGTCGAGCGTGCGGTTGACGACCCACAGGCGTTTGGGCCGCTGCCGGGCCAGTCCGGCGAGCAGGGCCTTGGCGGCTTCGCCGGCGCCGAGTCCGACCACGACGTGGTCGTCGAGCCGGTCGAAGATCCGGGCCGAGAGGTCCGAGGCGATCGAGGCGATCGACGGGCGTCCGGCGTCGAGGTTGGTCGTCCGGCGCGCGGTCTTGGCGCCCGAGAGCGCGCGTTGGAACAGCAGGTGCGTCATCGGGCCGGCGTGGCCGGCCTCAGAAGATGACTCGTAAGCCCGGCGGACCTGGCCGAGGATGTGCGGCTCGCCCACGACCATCGAGTCGAGCCCGCCGCAGACGCGGAACAGGTGCCGCACGGCCGCCTGCTGCTCGCGGTAGATGGTGACGCCCGAGACGACGTCCGGTTCGACCCGGGCTTGGTTGGCCAGGAACACGCGTGCGGCGTCGGCGTCGAGCGCGCTGTCGGACGGGCGCACGAGGTAGAGCTCGGTGCGGTTGCAGGTGCTCACGAGCACGGCTTCGACGGCGGCGCCGAAGCGGCGGCGGAGCTCGGCCAGCAGCGCGCGTGCGGCATCGCGGTCGAACGCGAGCTTCTCGCGCACGGCCACGGGCGCCGTCTGGTGGTTCACGCCCAGGACGCCGACCTTCATGGCGCGGCCTCCTGCGTGCTCGGGGGCGCCGGTTGCACGGCCGGGGTCGCCGCGCTGGAGGTGTGGCGGTGCGGCCAGGCCTCGGCGGCGGCGTAGGCGCCGATGAGCACGGCGAAGCCCACGACGGCCGTCACCGCCGCGGGTGTGCCGCGCAGCACCGACGTCAAGCGCGCGTTCATCACCAGCCCGTAACCGAGCCAGGAAACCAGGCCCAGCGTCGCTTTGGGCTCCCGCCACCAGTCGATTTCATTGCTGCGTTCGGCGGCGACGCCGATGCCCGAGGCTAGGCCGATGCTCAGCAGGCTGAAGCCGACGGTCGAGCCGACGATGACCAAGCGTTCGAGGGATTCGAGGCTGCTGAGCACCGGGACGCGTGACAACGACCCTCCCGAGAGAAGGCGTTTGCGCGCGTAGAGGTAGGCGAGGCCGGCGGCGGCGGCGAGCAGCGCGCCCAGTCCGCCGAGGTAGATGCCGGCTTGGTGGAGCACGAGCCAGGCGCGGCCGCGCGCGTCGAGGCTGAAGGGGTCGTAGCTCCACGCGGCGGCGCAGATGCCCCAGGTCAGGATCAGTCCCAGCAGGGGCAGGGCGAACGCGGCGACGCCGTGGAACCCGGCACGGAACTGGAGGAACAAGATGGACGCCGCCGCGGCGACGGCGAGCAGAAGCAGCCCGTCGATGTGGGCCGAGATGGGCCGCCAAGGGCCTTCGTGGACGGTCCACCGCCAAGCCAGGGCGCCGACGAGGCCGGCGAGCACGGCGGCCTGCAACACGCACTGAGCGCGCACGGCGCCGTGCTTGTCTTGGCTGGGCTCGGAGAACGCCAGGCGTCGCCAGGCCAGGGCCGACGCGGTGAAGGTGGCCAGCGTGAGCAGCAGGAGCCAGCCGGCCAGGGGCAGGTCGCCGGTGGGCGTCATCGCGCGGCCTCCGCGGCGGCGTTCGCCACCAGGCCGTCGTAGTGGGTGGCGAGGCCTTCGCCGCCTTGGTCGCGCAAGACGGCCAGGGCTTTGTCGTCGGCCAGGCGGGACAGCGCCTGACGGCGCGCCTCGCCCGGCGGCAGCTCCGCTTGGATCACACGGCGTTGGCGCAGCGCGTGCTCCAGTAGTTCGGCCCAGAGCGGGTCGAGGGCGTGCAGGGCTTGGTCGGCGAGCTTGCCGGCGGCGGCGGCCGACGCGCCGGCCGTGTCGAGCGAAAGCGTGATGGGGCCTTGGCGCCGGGTGGCCGGGAAGGTGACGTCGCTCCGGTCGGGCGCGTCGGCCCGGTTGACCCAGGCGCCGGCGGCTCGCGCGGCCTGGGCGATGCGCTCGTTGACGGCCGGGTCGTCGGTGGCGGCGACGACGATCGCCATGCCCACGGCGTCATCCGGATCGAAGGGGCGGGCGCAGGTTGCGCAGGCGTCGGGCGCGCTCGCGAGGGCTTGAGCGCTGGGATCGATGAGGCGGACCTGGGCGCCGGCGTCGAGCAGGCTCTTGGCCCGGCGCAGGCCCGTCGGCCCGGCGCCGACGACGAGGCAGGGCTGGCCGCCGAGCCGTACGCAGACGGGCAGCGGCGCACCGGCGGGGCCGGGCGTGTCGCGGGGCGGGATGGCGTGGCGTGTGGCCATCGCCAGAGTCTATGAGCGGGGCGGCCCGCTCTGGCGGCGGTTAGCGGTTGTCGCGTTGGACCTTGAACGAGCCCACCAGCTGCAGCAGGCGCTCCGACGTGGCCGAGAGCGAGGTCGCCGCGTCGGCGGCCTGGTTGGTGCCCTCGGCGGCCTGGCGGGTGACCTGCGAGATCGACTCGATGTTGCAGCTGACCTGCTCGGCGGCGGCGGACTGCTCCTCCGCGGCGGCGGCGATCGATTGAATCATCGACGAGACCTCCTTGGCCGAGGCGACGATCTTCCGCAGCGAATCGCCGGACTGTTCGGCCCGTTCGACGCCGGCGCTCACGCGTTCGGCGCTCTGGCCCATCTGGTCGACGGCGCCGGCGGTTTCTTCGCGGATGGCGTTGATGCTCTGGCCGATCTCTTCGGTCGCCTTGGTGGTGCGGTCGGCGAGCTTGCGGACCTCGTCGGCGACGACGGCGAAGCCACGGCCGTGCTCGCCGGCGCGGGCGGCCTCGATGGCGGCGTTCAGGGCCAGGAGGTTGGTCTGGTCGGCGATGTCGTTGATGACGCTGACGATCTCTCCGATCTCTTCGCCGCGCTTGCCGAGGGATTCGACCTGGGACGACGAGCTGGCGACGGCGTCGCTGATGGCGCCCATGTCGGTGATGGTCTCGCGGATGACCTCGCCGCCTTCGTCGGCGGCCCGGCCGGCCTGCTCGGAGGCGCCCGATGCGTCGGCGCTCTTCTTGGCGACCTCGATCACGCTGGCGGACATCTCTTCGACGGCCGCGGAGACCTGGGTGATCTGCTGCGACTGCTCGTTCATCCCGCCGGCGATCTGCTCGCTGGAGCTGGCGATCTGGGTGCTGGCGGCGGCGACGTCTTCGGTGGTGCCGACGACCTCGGCGATCACGTCATGCACCTTGGCGATGAAGTGGTTGAACCAGCCGGCGAGCTGGCCGAGCTCGTCCTTGGACCGGACCTCGAGACGCTGGGTGAGGTCGCCCTCGCCCTCGGCGATGTCGCGCACGCGGTGGATCAGGGCCTTGACCGGCTTGCCGAACATGACCCGGAGCACGACGACGAACAGCGCCACGGCGCCGAGGACCAGCGGGACCGACCAGGCGACGCCGTTGCCTAGGAACGAGGCGACCTGCTTGTCGACGGGGCCCAGGGGCATCTTCACGTGGTTGGCGCCGTGGACGTAGTCGACAGGCCAGTTCTCCATGGCGAAGCCGAGGATGTCCTTGCCGTCGCCGGTGGGGCTGGTGGCGGGGTCGCCGTGGCAGGACAGGCAGTTGGCCTCGAGCCGGATGGCCCGCATGTAGTGGAGGGTGTTGGTGGACTCTTCGATGCGGTGGATGACGTCGCCCTGGCCGGCGTTGGCCTGGGCGTAGAGGTCGGTGAGCAGTTGGTTCTCGAACTCGGTCTTGGGCTCGTTGTCGGGGTTGCGGGCCTCGAAGGAGGTGACCGAGAAGTCGATGTCTTCGGCCTCGGCGGCGATCTGCGCCGACTTCCAGCCGACGATCACGGGCAGGGTGTCGAAGATCTTGGCCTCGGTGTAGGAGCCGCCGCGGTCTTGGACGGCCTTGAGGTCGGCCAGCAGGGCTTGCTTGTCGAGTGCGCCGGCCTCGACGATCTTCTCGCCGGCGAAGGTCTTGGCGGCGTCGGCCGTGGCGGTGAAGGCCGAGGCCTTCTCGACCATGGCCTGCTGGGCCGACTCCTTGTACTTGCCCACGATGACGGTGTAGTTGACGGCCAGCACGGTCACGAGCACCACGAGCATGATCGCGATGATGCGGGTGGCCAGTCCGAGCGAGCGGATCTTCTGGAGCATCGTTGGCGTCCCTGAATGCGTGTGAAGCGCGGATCGGTTGGGCCCCGGGGCCCGCCGCTGTAAGCGGGATCGACCCGTGGCCGGCCATGACTTGCGTGGGCGGCGCGACTTCTTTGGAAGGGCCCGCTCTCGCCGGCCGGTGCAGAGCGTCAGACCGTCCATGTCGTCCAGCTTTTTGGGTGCGTGAGCGCTTCGCAGCGTGGTTTTTGTGGGCTCGGCGTGCCTTGGCGGCCGTGCGGCGGGGCTCTGAGAGGTCTGCGCGGGTTTGTCCGGATAACGCAGACCAAGGGCACGGGCCCGCGTTCTCGGACCCGCTGTCGCCCCGGCCGGATTGGCCCGCGTTGGCCGGATGCCGGCGGCCGGTCCGAAGTAGACTTTGGCGGAGCGCCCGCCGCGAGGCCTGTGGCGCTCGAGTCGGGCGGCCCGGCCTGGACCGCCCGTACCCCCACGGGTAAGGAGACCCGCAAGATGGTGATGCCTTCACAGTCCCCGCGCTCCCGTTCGCTCGGGCGTGGCTTGAACCGCGGCCGTCGGCGTCGCCCGACCTGGCGGCCCTGGGCCGTGATCTCGGCCGTGGTCGCGGTGGGCTTGGCGTGGGTGCTTTGGCCGGCGGACGACTCGCCGCAGCCGGCGTCGGCGGCGCAGGACACGGCGGTTGCGAGCGACGGCGCTCCGCAAGCGTCCGGGACGCCTGCGCAAGCCCCGCCTCCGTACGCGCCATCGGGCCACGAGCTTCAAGCGACGCCGAGCCTCGATCGCGGACCCCAGGTGCTGGCGGCCGACCCGCCGGCGCGCACGGCGCCGCGGGTGCCGGTCGAGCCCCCGGCCGCGGCGATGACCGGGGACTTCGGCGAAGCGATGACCATGCTCGGCCGGGGCGAGTTCGTCGAGGGCCGTACGCTGCTGTCGGACCTGCTGTTCAACCGGCCGGGGGCGCTGTCGCCCCACCAGGCCCAGATGGCCCGCGACCGGCTGACCCAGCTCAACCTCGATCCCGACGACGACAAGCACGACGGCCTGATCTACGGGCCCGACACCGTCGAGGGCGACACCGTCGCGTTCGACTACCGGGTGCAGCCCGGGGACCGCTTGGGTTCGCTGCAGAACGACGTGCGCGTGCCGTACCGGTTCCTGGAGCGGATCAACAACATCAAGGCGAGCCGCCTGCAGGCCGGCCGAAACCTGAAGATGGTGCACGGGCCGTTCCACGCCCGGGTGGTGAAGTCGGCGTACCGGATGGACCTGTATCTGGTGAGCCCCGAGAACGGCCGGCGTGTGTTCGTCGGCTCGCTGCCGGTGGGGTTGGGCGAGTCCAACTCGACGCCCGAGGGCCGTTTTGTCATCAAGCCGGGCGGGAAGGTCGGCAAGGACCCGGACAACCCCAACAGCCACGGCCCGAGCTGGCGCAACCCTCGCACCGGCGAGTTCTGGGAAGCGTCGGACCCGCGCATCCCCATCGGCGACTACTGGCTGGCCCTGGAGGGCCTGGACCCCGAGAACCAAGACGTCACGGGCTACGGGCTGCACGGGACCGACGACCCCGACTCGATCGGCGACCAGCGGTCGATGGGCTGCATCCGGATGCGCGACGCCGACATCCACCTGGTCTACGACATGCTGTTCGAGGGCCACAGCACGGTGGAGATCGTGCCGTAAGGCCGCGGGCCGCCCGGGCGTGTTCGCCTTGATCTGCGTCTAGATGCCGGCCGACTCGAGGGAGTCGTTCTCGCCGGAGGTGCGCGGCACGTGCAGGCCGCACTCCTCGGCGAAGCCGTTGAACCGGCCCTCGCGCTCGCCTTCGTCGGCGGAGATCGGGCGGGTCGAGTGCGTGTCGCCGATGGAGGCATAGCCGCGTTCGACCAGGGGGTGGTAGGGCAGCTCGTGCTCGGCCATGTACTTGCCGACGTCGGCGCGGGACCAGTTCCAGAGCGGGTGGACCTTGAGACGGCCGTCTTGCGTTTCGGTGGGTTGGAGGCCCGAGCGTGAGCCGCCTTGGCTTCGGCGGAGGCCGGCGATCCAGGCGCGGGCGCCCAGGCGCTCGAGCTCTTGATTGAGCGGCGCGACCTTCATGATTTGGTGGTAGCGCGAGAGGCCCTCGGCGCCTTGGGTCCAGAGCCGGCCGTGGGTCGCTTCGAGCCGTGCGGGTGTCATGGCCGGCGCCGTGACCACGAGGTTCAGGCCCAGGCGCTGGCGGAGGTCGTCGGCGAACCGGTAGGTCTCTGGGAACAGGTAGCCGGTGTCGGCCAGGATCACGGGGATGTCGGGGGTGATGCGCGTGACCAGGTGCAGGAGCACGGCCGACTGGGCGCCGAAGCTGGAGCTCATCACCAGGGCGTCGCCGAAGCGGTCGGCGGCCCAGCGGACCAGGTCGGGGGCCGAGGCGTCCGTGGGCGGGGTCGCGGTGGCCGGGCCGGTTTGGGTCGTGGCGGGCGGCGGTGCGGCGGGCGGTTTGGCGGGGCGTGCGGCCATGGTCACGCCGAAATGGTAGGGATCGAGCGCCGTGCCGCTAGCACAATCTGGGTGTAGGGCCTAATACTCCCGCCATGGGACGCGCATTTGTGGCGGCGGGGTCGAACCTCGGCGACCGCCTGGACAACCTGGAGCGGGCTTTTGCGGCGGTCGGTCGGGCGCCGGGGGTGTCGTCTTTGACGGGCAGCCGGGTGTACGAGACCCCGCCGGTGGGGCCGAGCCCGCAGGGGGCGTACCTCAACGCCGTGTGGGAACTGCAGACCTCGCTGACGCCGCGGGCGATGCTGGATGTGTTGCAGGCGGTCGAGGCCGGTCTTGGCCGTCCGCCGGCCGACGAGCGGCAGGCCTGGGGCCCTCGTGTGATCGATCTCGATTTGTTGGCTGTGGGCGAGCACGCCGTGGATGAGCCTGGCCTGACGGTGCCGCACCCGCGGGCGCGTGAGCGGTGGTTCGTGCTGCGGCCCTGGGCCGATTTGGCGCCGGGGTTCACGCCGGCGGGTTGGTCGACGACGGTCTCTGAGGCGCTGGCCGGCGTCGAACGATCGGGCGACCCGGAGCGCGGCGGGCTGCCGGGGCGTCGTGTCGTGGCGGAAGGGGCGTTGCCGTGAGCGCGACGGCCGTGGTGCGGGTCAACGAGGTCTACCGGTCGATCCAGGGCGAGTCGACCTACGCCGGCCTGCCGTGCGTGTTCGTGCGGCTGCGAGGTTGCCCGCTGCGCTGCCGGTACTGCGACACGGCGTACGCGTTTCACGATGGCGAGGCCGAGCCGGTGGCCGACTTGGCGGCGCGGGCCATCGCGATGGTCGAGGCCGAGCGTGACCACTTCGAGGTGACCGGCGGCGAGCCGCTGGCCCAGCCCGGCGCGTCGGAGCTGATCTCGCGCTTGTGCGACACCGGGCGCGTGGTGCTGGTGGAGACCTCGGGCGCGGTGGACATCAACCGGGCCGACCGCCGGTCGATCCGGATCATGGACCTCAAGACGCCGGGCTCGGGCGAGGAGCGGCGCAACGACTGGGCCAACCTCGACCGGTTGCAGCCGACGGACCAGGTGAAGTTCGTTCTGACGAGCCGCGGTGACTACGAGTGGATGCGCCGCGTTGTGGAGGAGCACGACTTGGTGGAGCGTGTGGACGCCGTGCTCGCGAGTGCCGTGCAGGCCGTGGCGGCGGGGCCGGACGTGGCGGGCTGCGCCGGGCTGCCGTTGGACGATCTGGCGGCGTGGCTTCTCGAAGACGCGCTGCCGGTGCGGCTGCAGGTGCAGCTGCACAAGCTGGTGTGGTCGCCGACGGCGCGGGGGGTGTAGCGATGCCGACGCGCGTTATCCGCAAGTTTGATTTCCACGCGGCGCACTTCTTGCCGGGGTTTCCTGAGGGCCACGCCTGCCGGACGGTGCACGGCCACACGTACCAGTGAGAGATCGTGCTCGAGGGCGACACCGACCCGGACACGGGCATGCTGGTGGAGTTCGAC
>JBCCXV010000056.1:0-10149 GCA_039191195.1 Planctomycetota bacterium | reverse complement strand
GCTGGCGTGGACGACGCAAGCGTTCGAGCGGGCCGAGATCGACAGCCCCCGGCGGTCGGCCGAGATGCTACTGGGCCACGTGCTCGAGCTCGACCGGCTGAAGCTGTACCTCGACCCGGACCGCCCGGCGTCGGACCTGGAGCGTGTGGCGTTCCGCGACCTGGTCGAGCGCGCCCTGGCCCACGAGCCGGTGGATTACCTCGTGGGCTACGCGCCGTTCTTCGCGATGACGCTGCGGGTCAGCCCTGCGGTGCTGGTGCCCCGGCCGTCGACCGAGGCGCTGGTCGAGCACGTGCTGCAGCACCAGCGCCGGACGCCCGGCTTTGCCGAGCCCTCGGCGGCCGACGTGGGCACGGGGTCGGGGGCGATCGCGATCGCGCTGGCCGTGCAGTGGCGTAAGCGGGGGCTGTCGCCGCGCATCGTCGCAACGGATGTGAGCGAAGACGCCCTCGCGGTCGCGCGGCGGAACGCACAAGACCACGGCGTGGCCGACGTGATCGACTTCCGCCGGGGCGATTTGCTCGAACCCCTCGCCGGCGAGCGCGTGAGCTACCTGCTGTCGAACCCGCCCTACATCCCGGACCATGAGTGGGACGAGGTGGCGCCCAACGTGAAAGACCACGAGCCGACGATCGCGTTGCGCGGCGGCGCCGACGGGTTGGACTTAGTACGCCCGATCGTGCGAGGCGCGCCGGCGGTGCTGGCGCGGCCCGGATCGCTGGCGGTCGAGATCGCGGCGTCGACCTCGGAACCGGCGCAAACGCTTGCGCACGAAGCGGGGTTCGAGCACGTGACGGTGCTGCCGGACCACGAGCGGTTGCCGCGGGTGCTGGTGGGCGCCGTGGGCTGAGTCTGTCGACAGGCGGTGGGGGTCAGGCCGCGGCGGGGGAGGCGTCGGCCCGGGCTTGGAACAGCGGGCGGCGGCCGTCGCGGGCGAGGCGGTCGAGCCAGGCGTCGCGGTTCAGGGGGCGGTTGCCGGGGTCCTCGACGTGGACGGCGGCGGCGGCGGCGGCCCAGCGGGCTTGGTCTTCCATGCGCAGGCCCAGCGCCCCGGCGGCGGAGGCGGCGGCGAGCAGCGCGTCGCCGGCGCCGATGGGATCGACGGCCTCGCGGGCCATGGTGGGCAGGCTGGCGGCGGCCCCGCCGGACTGCGCCGCGACTAGGCCCCGGGCGCCCATCGTCACGATCGCGGTGCGCGGGCGGCGGGCGTCGCGCGACTGCTGGACCCACGCCCGGGCGGCCCGCCAGGGGTCGTCGGGCAAGCCGGGCACGGCGTAGAGCTCAGCGGCGGTGGGGGTGACCAGGTCGAACCCGCGCATGACCGCGAGCGTGGGCTGCCGGCCGGACACGTCGCCGGCGACGTACGCGCCGCGGGCCGCGGCCCGGCGCTCGAGGTCGGTCAGGCTTTCGGCGTCGAACAAGCCCAGGCCGAAGTCGCAGGCGATCACGAGCCTCGGGTCGCGGGCCAGGGCGTCGTCGAGGGCGCGGGCGAAGCCGACGGGGTTGTCGCACGCTTCGGCGCCGCCTTGGGGCTTGCGTGCGATGACCCGACCGTCGCGCAGGACCCGGCGTTTGGTGGGCAGGGGCGTGGCCCGGCCGAGGTTGATCAGGCGCACGCCGGCCGTGTCGAGGGCGGAGCGGACGGCCTGCGAGCCGTCGTGCCCGGGGCATAGCCGGGTCACCAGCGTGACGTGGGTGCCCAAGCGGCGGAGGTGCAGCGCGATGACGGCGGCCCCGCCGGGGTCGGTGGTGACGGCGTCGTCGAAGGCGGGGTCGTGCGCGATGCGGGTGTGCCGGTCGATCACGCAGTCGCCGACGACGCAGGCCCGCAGGCCGGGCAGGGCGGCCAGGGCGCGCGTGGACAGCGATGCGGGATCGGCGGGGTCGCCCTCGGGCATGCCGGGCTTATCGGCAGGACGCGCGGCCCGGGCGGAGATTCGGCGCGGGCGTGCGGGGTGGCGTGCTGGGAGTTCGGCCGGGCTAGCGGCCCCAGCCGGGCGACCGGTCCGTCGCGGCGCCGGCGGAAGTCGGGTTGTCGGTGTCGGCCCGGACGGCCTGGTCGACCTCGGCCGAGCAGGCCCGGAGCAGGGCGTCGAGGTTCCAGCGGGTCGCGCTGCTGATGGGGATCACCGGCCGGCCCAGGCGCTGGGCGAGGTCGTCCGCGGCGGCCCGGCGCTCGGCCTCGTCCCCGAGCAGGTCGCACTTGGACAACGCAATGAGCTCGGGCTTGTCGGCCAGGACATCGCTGTGGCGGGCGAGTTCGTCGCGGATGGCGCGGTAGTTGTCGGCCGGGTCGCCGCCGTCGAGGGGCTGGGCTTCGAGCAGGTGGACCAGGACGCGGGTGCGTTCGACGTGGCGGAGGAAGCGCAGGCCCAGGCCGGCGCCCTGGGAGGCGTCGCGGATCAGGCCGGGCAGATCGGCCATCACCAGACGCTTGCCCTGGCCCAGGTCGATCACGCCGGGGTGCGGCGAGAGCGTGGTGAAGGGGTAGTCGGCGATGCGCGGGCGCGCGGCGCTCACCGCCGAGAGGAGCGTCGACTTGCCGGCGTTGGGCAGGCCGACCAGGCCGATGTCGGCCACGAGCTTGAGCTCGAGTTGGAGCATGTACTCCTCGGCGGGCTCGCCGGGCGTGTGCTCGCGCGGGGTTTGGTGGGTCGGTGTCGCAAAGGAAGCGTTGCCGCGGCCGCCCTTGCCGCCTTTGGCGATGACGTGCTTCTGGCCGGGCGTGGCGAGGTCGACGATCAGGCGGAGTTCGCCATAAGCCTCTTGGCCGGCGTCTTCTTCTTGCGGAGTGGCATCTTCGGACGGCTCGGGATCGGGATCGGCGCTGTCCGCGGGATCGGGATCGTCGAGCGGGTCGGGGGCGGAGCCTTCGGGCAGGACTTGGACGACGCCGTCGTCTTCGAGTTCTGCGTCGGTGGCTTCCGGGGGGCGATGCCAGGGTGCGGGTCGTCCGGTGGCGTCGAAGACCTGGGTGCCCACGGGCAGGCGGACCTCGATGGACTTGCCGTTGCGGCCGTGCTGGTCTTTGGGCCCGCCGGCCCGGCCGGACTCGGCCTTCCAGTGGTGCCGGCCGGCGAAGTCCAGGAGGGTGGCGACCTCGGGGTCGGCGACGAGGGTGACGCTGCCGCCGTCGCCGCCGTCGCCGCCGTCGGGCCCGCCCTTGGGGATGTACTTCATCCGGAGGAAGGAGACCGCGCCGTCGCCGCCGCGTCCGGAGCGCACGGTGATGGTGGCCGAGTCGATGAACATCGCGTGGGGCTTATGCGGGGCCGTCCGGGCGCTTCCGGGGGGCCGGGCGAGACCGAGCGCAACCGGGGTCGTCCGATAAAGGCCGGGGGTCGGACGCGGCTCTTGGGGGTCGGGATCAGCCGACGGGATCAGCCCGCGGCGGCGGCGAGCTGCTCGGCGGTGCGGATGTGGACCCGGCGTCCCTGGAACTCGACGGTGCCGTCGCATAGGGCGTAGAGGGTGTCATCGCTGCCGATGCCGACGTTGAAGCCGGGCTTGAACTTGGTGCCGCACTGGCGGACGATGATCGAGCCGTGCTTGGCCGATTGCCCGCCGTAGAGCTTGATGCCGCGGTATTGGGGGTTCGAGTCCCGGCCGTTCTTGGTGGAGCCTTGGCCCTTCTTGTGCGCCATGGTCGGGTTTCCGCGGTACGGGGTGAGCGAGGTTCGGGGCGAGTTTGCGTCGCGGTGCGGGGAGGGTTCCCCGGTTGACGCCGAGCCCCAAAAGGTACCGCCGGTCGCGTTGTGGAGCAAGCCTCGTTGGGCGGGCGGGGGTCGCGGGGTTCGGGCCTGCGGGGCGCCCGAGCGTGCCGCTCACAGAAACCTTGCGGGGAACTGCGGCCAACTTTATGCTCCGACGTGGGCCGCCTCGCTTCGGCCCGTTGCGGACGACCGGGTCGGATCACCCGCCGACCCGCGTGGAACGGACTCTCCGCCCCCCCCTCCTACGGCCCGTTTCCTGCCTTTGACGCCCGGAGACTTCGCTTTGAACCACCGTCCTTTTTCCGTGGCCACATGGTCGCTCGTGCTCGCGTTGTCCGGCGCCTCGGTCCCGGCCTTGGGTCAGAACGGGGAAGCGCCGCCGGAGCCGACGGCCGTGGAGCTGCTTGAGTCTGGCCGGCTGGAATACGAAGCCGGCGAGTTCGAGCGGGCGCAGCGGATCTTGCGTCGGATCGACGTGCAGGGGCTGAGCGCCTCGAACCGCGATGCGTATTTCGCGATGACCCAGGACCTGGAGCAGCGGTTGGGCGCTGGGGGCCCGTTGGCCGGGGGCGACCCGGCCGAGGTGCTGGCCCTGGGCGACGAGCTTGCCCGGTCGGGAGACGCGGCGGGCGCGCTGGCGGCGTACCAAGGGGTGGCGGATTCGTCGCGGTCCAGCGAGGCCCAAAAGGCGTTGGCCGAGGCGCGGATGCAGGGCGTCCGCCGGGCCGTAGAGCGCGACGCGGCGCAGGTGCAGCGGCTGCTGGGCTCGATCAGTGAAGACCTTGCGGCGGGCCGGTTGGCCGACGCCGAGGGCAAGCTGGGGCAGCTCGAATCGCTGGATGTCGACCTGGGCTGGTTCGACCGGGAGCGTGCCGGTCGGCTGCGTGACGCCGTGGCCGTACGCCGGGCCGAGGCCGACGCGGCCGAGCGTGCCGCGGTGGGGGCGGCGGTGGGCGCGGGCGCCGGGGTCGCGGCGGTGCAGCTTTCAGACAACGACGAGCCGGCGCCGACGGCGGCGGAGTCGAACGCGGCGGACGCCGAGATCGCCCGCTTCCAGGGCGAAGTGAGCCAAGAACAGGTCCGGGCCGACCTGCTGCGTCAGGCCATGGCCGAAGAGTTCCAGCGCGAGTTGGCCTTGGCCGAAGAGGCGTTCGCGAACGGGCAGTTCAACGTCGCCCGGCTTCGAGCCCAGAGCGCGGTGGACCTCGACCCGGACAACGCCCGAGCCCAGCAGGTGCTGGCTCAGGCCGGTACGGCCGCGGTCGGCGGCGGGATCGGGCAGGTGAGTCCGATTGAGCAGCAGCTCGCCGACACGCTGCTCAAGCGTCAGAAGGCGCAAGAAGCGTTCAACGTGGCGATGTCGCAGGCGCGGCTAGACCAGCAAGCCGGGCGGTTTGAGGCCGGTCGTGACTCGGTGGAAGCGGCCCGGGCGGCGATCCTGCAGGTGGGCGAGTCGTTCACGCAGGTCGAGCGTTCGACGTTCCTGACCGAGGCCGACACGCTCGACGCGCAGCTGGCCGCGGCGGCGGTGGCCAAGGCCGAGACCGACGCCCGGGAAGCCGCCCGCATCTCCGAGCAGATCGCGGCCCAGCGCGGCCGCGAAGCCGACGAGCAGAAGCGCCGTGAGGTGGAAGAGCTGCTGATCAAGGCGCGCGACCTTCAGCGTGCGTCTCGTTTCGACGAAGCGATCGCCGCGGTGGAGCAGGTTCGGTTCATCGACCCGCAGAACGTGACCGCCGACATCCTGATCCGGTCGCTGCGGGAGCAGAAGCTGGCGACCGACTCGTACCGCCTGCGGGACATCGAGGCGTACGAGATGGCCAACCAGTGGAACCAGAACCGGGAGGCGTCGATCCCGTATCCCGAGCTGCTGACCTACCCCAAGGACTGGCCCAGCATCACCCAGAAGCGTTTGTCGGCGCTGCAGAGTTCGACCGGCGGCAGCGAGGCCGACCTCGACGCCCGCGACAAGCTGCAGACGCGCGTGAGCGTGGCGTTCGACGGCCAGGCGCTCGAAGGCGTGATCGGGTTCATCCGCGACCGGACCGCGGCCAACATCGTGGTGAACTGGCCGGCGCTGGAGTTCTTGGGCGTGACCCGCGACCAGCCCATCAGCATCCCGGTCAACAACGTGCCGGCCGAGCGGCTGCTGACGCTGGTGCTCGACCAGATCAGCGACGAAGGCGCCGAGGTGTCGTACTCGATCCGGGGCGGGATCATCACGATCTCGACCGCCGACCGTCTGCGGGAGGACGTCGATCCTCGGGTGTACGACATCCGCGACCTGCTGGTGCGCGTGCCTAACTTCCCCGGCCCAAGGCTGGGCCTCAGCGACAGCGGGGGCGAGGGGGGCGGCGGCGGTCTCGACTTCGGCGATAGCAACGAGGAAGACGACGACGAGGAAGACGAAGAGCTCCGGCAGGAGCGCATCGACGACATCCTCCTGCTCATCGAAGAGACCGTGGGCGACCAGATCGAGTGGGGCGACCTGTCGACCATCCAAGAGCTCAACGGCCAGCTCATCGTGAAGACGACCCCGGAGAACCACCTGGGCGTGTCGGCCCTGCTGGCGCAGCTGCGCGAGCAGCGGGCGATCCAGATCTCGGTCGAGTCGCGGTTCTTGACGGTGTCCAACGACTTCCTCGACGAGTTCGGCATCGACCTGGACCTGAGCTGGGTCGGCGGCGCCAAGTTCGGCCCGATCGCCCTGGCGCAAGACTCGTTCAGCATCGGCCAGCGGGTGGGCTCGTCGTCGTTCGGCTTCGGCGAGGCGACGCCGCCGACGGCGGGCGAGGCGCTGGACCCCAATACCTCGGACCTCGGGCGGTCGCTGATCCTGGGCGCGTCGTTCATCGACGACATCTCGGTGGACCTGCTGGTCACCGCGACGCTGGCCAACCAGCGTTCGACGTCGCTCAACGCGCCGCGGATCACCTTCTTCAACGGCCAGCGGGCCAACGTGCAGGTGATCACGCAGTTCACGTACGTGGACGACGTTGAGCCCGTGCCCGACACCATCGGCTTCGACGTCGACACCGCCACGGTGGAAGAGGGCGTGGTGCTCGACGTAGAGGGCACGGTGTCGGCCGACCGGCGGTACGTGACCCTGACCCTCCGCACGCAGATCGGCGTGCTGCAACAGCCCATCCAGGGCATCGACGTGGTCGCGGGCGGCGTGATCGGCGACGGCGATACGGCGATCGGCGGAACCAGCTCCGTGGTGCTCCAGCTGCCGGAGTTCGACATCACCCTGGCCAGCGCGACCGTGTCGGTGCCCGACCGCGGCACCTTGCTGCTGGGCGGCCAACGCCTGGTGACCGAGAACGAGGTGATGGCCGGCGTGCCGGTGCTCTCGAAGATCCCGGTCATCAACCGGCTGTTCACCAACAGCTCGACGGTGCGCGAAGAGCAGACGCTGCTGATCCTGATCAAGCCCACGATCATCATCCAGACCGAGCAGGAAGAAGAGATCTTCCCCGGCCTGACCGCCGACCCGGCGTCGTTCAACCTCGGGCGCTAAAGAGCCCCGTCACGGCTCGATCAGCGGCGTGATTCTCTCGGCCAGCCTGCGGACCGCGGCGGCGCGGCGGTCGCCTTGGCCGCCGGAGCGCCGGAGCTGCGCCACCGCGGCGGCGAGGTCTTGCCGTGCGGCGTCGGGGATTTCCAAGCCCAACCGGGCCAGCGGGTCTGCCGCTGGCGGCGCGGCCGGTGCGTCTGAAGCCGGTTCGGTCGCTTGAGCGGCGTGGGGCACGACCAGGGCGCCTTGCTCGGCGTGGGTGCGGCCGGCGACGAGCCGCGCGTGCAGCAGCGCCCGTCCGAGCGCGACGAAGGCGAGGTTGGGGCCGGGCACGGGCCCGGCGACGAGTTGGCGTCCGCCGCCCAGCCACTTGCGGGTCACCGGCAGGGCCGCGACGCGCCCGCCCGACCACCAGCCGGCGGCGGCGCCGGCCGCGGCGCCGACCGCGGCGCCCATGAGGAAGCTGGCGCCGGCCAGGGACACGTCGATCACGCCGCCGGCGAGCGCGCCGCCCGCGGCGCCGGCCTTGGTCCAGTCGGCCCGGCTGAGGCCGAACAGCACCCAGGTCTTCTCGTCGAAGAGGTCGGCTTCGAGCGCGTCGATTGCGGGCAGGTCGGACTCGTGGCGTTCGAGGCCCGGGTGGCCGTAGACCTCTTCGACCTCGCGTCGGGCCTGGCGCTCGAGCTTGGCGAGCGACTCGACCAGGCGTGAGCGGAGCGACTGCCGCAGCGCGTCTTCCTCGGCCTGTGTCGCGTCTTCGGGCCGTGGCGCTGACTCGGCGTGGTGGGCGAGGTCGGCGACGGCGCGGGCGATCGCCCAGGCCGCTTGCTTGGCCTGCTCGGCCCGCTGCGCTTCGAGCGCGTCCACCGCGGTTTCCAGCGGGGCGCGCCAGGCTTCGTCGAGTTGGCCAAATGCGCGGAGCAGCTCCAGCCTTTGGTCCCACGGCGCCTTGACCACGTCGAGCACGCGGACCACGGCGAAGTATTGCCCGAGCGCGGCGCGCCAGGCGTCGACGTGGGCCGTCGAGCCGATCGGGTTGATGAGCGCCAAGCTCGGCCGGCCGGTCCACCGCAGGACCTCCATCTCGGGCTCGTACTCCCGGCCGAAGGGCGCGGCGCCGTCGACGACGTAGAGCAAGCCCGCGGGGCGGTCGAGGTCGACGAGCGGCCTGAGCAGCTCGACCTCGTCGGGGTAGCGCTCGGCGTGGCCGGCGGCGCGAGCAAACCGCGCGACCGCGGCGGCCCGCTGGTCCGGCGGCGGGTTCTGCTCCTGCAACCAGCCCCACACGGCCCGCGCCCGCTGGAAGCCCGGGGTATCGACGAGCTCGTAGAGCGTGCGGCCCTGCACAGCCACGGGGTAGGCGTCGCTCGCGCGCGTGGTGCCCGACTCCGGGCGGATGTCGATGTCCGGGTTGCCGGTGAGCGTCGCCACCAGCGACGACTTGCCCTTATTAGGGTGGCCGACGACGGCGACGCGCGGGGTGGGGTCGTCGCCGGTCATGACGGCCCTCCCTCGGGGTCGGCGTCCTGCCGTGCGATCCAGGGGTCGGCGAGCTCGCGGAGCTTGCGGTCCCAATCGGCCGACCGGGCGTCTTGCAGGGCCGGGTCGACCGCGGCGCCGCCCGGCTCGGGCATCAGGCGGAGGCGCACGGGCACGCCGGGGCCCAGGGCCTCGCGCAGGTCGCGGAGGAAGTCGACGGCCTCGCCGGTGGGCGGCTCCCAATCTTTGACGAGCACCACGGCGCCGTCGGCCGGGGCCGCGGCGCGCAGGGCTTCTGCGGCCCGGCGCAGGGCCGCGCGATCGGTTTCGAGCCCGCCCAAGCCGGCGCGGGCGGCGCCGACGACGTCCAGGCCTAATCGCTCGGCCAGCGCGTCGTCTCGCACGGGCGCGTCGGCCCAGTTGACGACGAACCACCGCATGCCGGGCTCGAGCGCGGGGGGGGCTTCCACCGGCTCCGCAGCCCCCGATGCACTGAAATTCTCGGGAATGCTGGCTGGTTTGGTCCCGGTCGTATGCGCGCCCGCGCGGAGGCGCGCTTGCAGGCCGGCGTACCCGGGGAGCAGCGTGACGGCCTCGGCGCAGGCCAAGCGGAGCCGCCACTGGGCTGCGATCCAGGCGAGCACGCGCGGCGCCAAGCCGTAGACGAGCATCGCCATGAGCAGGAAGCGCCACCAGGGCTGGACGCGTTGCGGGTCGGGCGGGGTCTGCCCGCGGAAGAATCGCGACTCGGCGACGAGTTCGAGGCCAGGCGCCGCGGCCGGCCAAGCCCAGGCCCAGGGCAGGCTGAGCCAGCGGACCAGCGCCTCGAAACCGGCGTGGCTGACCTCGAGCGTCGTGCTCCAGCCGAAGGACAGGTCGCGGAACACCACCAGCTGCAGGAAGCCGGCCAGGGCGCCTATGTGGAAGGCCACGGCCATGACCTGGGACCAGGCGAGCACGCACCAGCGCGCGACGTCGCCGGACCAGCGCGCCCCGGCGTGCGACGAGGCCAAGAGCGACTGGCCGGCCCGGCGGGGCTCGGCGGGGGCCAAACGCCAGGCGGCGCCGACGAATCGCCCGGGGCTGAGGGTCGAGAGGGCGTCGCTGACCGCCGCGAGCCCGGGCACGCGCAGCCGCCACGACGCCGGCGCCCCGGCGACGGCGGCGAGCAAGAGCGTGAGCGCATTGAGCCCGGCGTAGACCAGCAACGCTTCGACCACGTTGATCGGGGCGTCGCCGCGATAGGCAAACACGACCCTTGCCGAGGCGTAGCCAAAGCCGAGGCCCACCAAGACGACCGCGGCTCGGGCCAGGGTGATGGCGGCGGCGGCCCGGTCGCGGGCTTCGCGTGCTTCGGAGGAGGCGGCGCGCTCGAACCACCGCGCGACGCGCAGGCCGGCGCCGGAGACATCGCGCAGCTCGGCGGCGAGATCGGCGTCG
>JBCCXV010000055.1:0-10222 GCA_039191195.1 Planctomycetota bacterium | reverse complement strand
GGGCCCTTCCAGCCGTTGGTTTCGACCTTGCCGCCCTCGAGCTCTTTGTAGGTCGCGAAGAAGTGCTCGACCTCGCGCAGGTAATGCGGCGGCACGTGCGACAACTCGGTGTAGTCGGCGAACATCGGGTCGCCGCTGGGCACCGCCAGCACCTTGAAGTCGTTGTCGCCCTTGTCGATCATCATGAACAGCCCCAGCGGACGCGCCTCGATCAGGCAGCCTGCGAAGGTCGGGGCGTTGACCATCACGATCACGTCGAGCGGGTCGCCGTCTTCCGCGAGGGTCTGCGGGATAAACCCGTAGTCGCCCGGGTAGTGGGCCGAGCTATAGAGGTAGCGGTCGAGCTTGAGCAGGCCAGTGACCTTGTCGACCTCGAACTTGTTGCGTGTGCCCTTGGGGATCTCGACGATGCAGTTGACCGACGCGGGCGGGTTCGGCCCGGGGGCCACGTGCATGTAGCGGTTCGGCAGGGGCATGGGGTTCTCCGACTCGCGGGGTCGCGGCTGGCGCCGGCAGGCCGCGGCAGTGTAAGGCAACCCCGACGGCGATCCTCCCGTGGCGCCGGGGGTGGTTTAAGCTATGGGGATTCGCCCGCCCCGCGGGCCGCTTCGCACCCGCCCCGGACCCACGCCCGCCCATGCCCGAACCCGCCACCGACCCGCACGACGCCCCCGCCGCCCCCGAGTCCGCCCGCACCGGCGACCCGGCCCTGATCGCCCACATGGACGCCCTGCTCGGCGACGCCGGCGTGTCGGTCGAGTCGCTCTACGGCAAGCGCCTGCGCGAGGTCGTGCACACCGCCCTCAAGCTCCACGCCGACGGCGCCGACGGCGGCGAGGTCAAGCTCATCTCCCAGAGCCTCAAAGAGCTCCGCTACGCCCTCAAGGTCTTCCGCCCCTACCGCAACGTACGCAAGGTGAGCATCTTCGGCTCGGCCCGCACCCCCGAAGACCACCCCGACTACCAGGCCTGCATCGCCTTCGGCGAGGCCATCGCCAAACGCGGCTGGATGGTCATCACCGGCGCCGGCGACGGCATCATGCGCGCCGGCCACGTCGGCGCCTCGCGCGACGCGTCCTTCGGCGTCTCCATCCGCCTGCCCTTCGAGACCAGCGCCAACGACGTCATCACCGGCGACGAGAAGCTCATCACCTTCCGCTACTTCTTCACCCGCAAGCTCATGTTCTTGTGGGAGGCCTCGGCCGTCGCAATGTTCCCCGGCGGCTACGGCACCCAAGACGAGCTCTTCGAAGCCCTCACCCTGATCCAGACCGGCAAGTCGCCCATGGCGCCGGTCGTGCTCTGCGACCCGCCCGAATCCGAGGGCGGCATCGGCTACTGGAAGCACTGGATCAACTACGCCGAGCACTCGCTGCTCAACGGCGGGTTCATCAGCCCGGAAGACCAGTCGCTCTACCACGCCTTCCAAGACCCCGAGGCGGCCGCCGACCACCTGGCGAACTTCTACCGCAACTACCACTCCGAGCGCTTTGCGCGCGACCGCCACGTGCTGCGCATCCGCCGGCCGCTCGAAGACAAGCAACTCGAAGCGCTGCAGGAAGAGTTCGCCGAAGCGCTCGTGCTGCCCGACGGCAAGTTCGAGCAGTCGCCCGGGCCGCTACCCCAAGAGCACGGCGAGTGGCCCGACCTCTGCCGACTCCACTGGCCGAGCACCAAGCGGGCCTACGGCACGTTCCGCCAGCTCATCGACCGGATCAACGAATTCGACGCCCAGAACCACCCGGGCGTGACCCCGTCGGCGAGGTTGGATTGACCACGAATCACGCCGCTTCGGAGTGAGCCTCGGCGTAGGCCGGGGGATCCTCGCGCGGTGCCGACGACACCGGCGAAGTACCGGGGGACGGCGCCGGGGGCGTGTCCATCGTGATCACCGGCTCGAGCGAGCGCGACCCGGGAGCTTCATCTGACTCTGCTTGCGCTCGGCGGGGCTCTTCGTTGCCGGCGGACGCGTCGATGTGGCCGTCGGCGCCGACCTGGTCGAACCGCACCGATACGCGCTTGGACACGCCGCGTTCTTGCATCGTCACGCCGTACAACCGGTCGCACGCCTGCATGGTGCGCTTGTGGTGCGTGATGACGATGAAGTGCGAGTGGTCGAGGAAGCTGTGGAGGATGCGCGTGAAGCGTTCGACGTTGGCCTCGTCGAGCGCGGCGTCGACTTCGTCGAGGATCGCGTAGGGCGACGGCCGGCTCTGGAAGATCGCCAGCAATAGCGCGATGGCGGTCATCGTCTTCTCGCCGCCCGAGAGCTGCGACAGCGCCCGGGGCTCCTTGCCCGGCGGCTTAGCGGTGACCTCGATGCCGGCGTCGAGCACGTCGGCCTGACCCTCTTCCGGTTGCACGAGCGTGAGCTCGGCCTTGCCCCCCCCGAACAGCCTGCGGAACGTCCCGCCGGCGCCGGCGAAGTTCTCGCGCACCTCGGCGAACGTGCTCTCCAGCCGGCGACGCGACTCGACGTCGATCTTGTCGATCAGCGCACGCAGGCGCGACTGGGCGTCTTCGATATCGGCGACCTGCTCGGCCAGCTGCACGTGCTTCTCGCCCAGCACGGCCTCCTCGTCGATCGCCGACAGGTTCACCGAACCCAACCGGGCGATCTTGCCCTGGAGCTCTTGGACCTCGGCGGACACGGCCTTGCGATCGATCTCGGGTTCTTGAGACTCTTCTTCGCCGCGTTCTTCCTCGCGCCGGGCGTACTCCTGCCGGAGGTCGATCTGGAGCTGGTCGGCGGCGCGCTCGGCCAAGGCTTCGAGGCGCAGCTCGGTTTCTCGGCGGGCCGACTCGGCGTCGCGCGCGGCGCGCTCGGCGGCGTCCGACGCCTGGCGGACCTCGGCGAAGCGCGACTCGGCCTCCTCGGCGGCCTGCCGCGCCCGCTCGGACGACCGCCGGGCCAGCTCGGCCTGGGTGTGCAACGCGTCGAGCTCGACGCGGATGGACTCGGCCTGGGCCCGGGCCTCGGCCTCGGCCTGGGCGAACCGTTGGACCTTCTCGTGGGCGGCGGCGAGTTCGGCGCGGGCGCGATCGAGGGCCCCGTCGGACGACGCCTGCTCGTCTTCGAGGCGGCGGAGTTCCCGCCGGGCCGACGACGCCTGCTCGGCCCGCTGGCCGGCGTCGACACGGGCTTGCGCCGCCGACTCGGCGGCTGTCTCGGCCAAACGCTCAGCGCCCTGCATCTGCTCGAGGAGCTCTTGCCGCTGGGCTTCCGACTCGTGCGCATGGCGTTCGGCCTCGGTCGCCGACGCGATGGCCTCGGCGCAGCCCCGCTGGGCTTCGGCTTGGCGCTCGCGCACCTGCTGGGCCTCGGCGTCGATCACCGGGGCCTCGCGGGCGACCGCGCCCAGGCGCGACTCGGCGGTCTTCACACCCGAAGCGGCGTCGGCTTTGGCTCGGGTCGCTTCGAGCAGGCGTTGCTGCGCTTGGGCGGCCCGCTGCTCGGCCTGCGCCACGGCGGCGCCGCAGGCCTCTAGCTCTTGTTCGTTGCGGCGGATGTCGTCGGCGAGCGCCTCGAGCTCTTGGGCAACCGCGGCGCGCTCGGCCCGGCGCGACAACAGCCCGCCGGCGGCGCCCCCGGCCGGCCCGGCGCCGACCCAGCCCGAGCCGTCGACGGCCACACCCGAGCGCGTCACGAAACGGCAGCCGGGCGAAGAGCCCGCGGCCACCAGCACCGCCGCGTCGAGGTCCTGCGTCACCCAGACCGATCCCAACAGCTTGGCGACCAGCGGCCGCAGCCACTCGGGGCACGAGACCCGGTCGGACAAGCGCGGCAGGTGCGCACAAGGCGAAGGCGTGGCCAGCAGGCCGGCGGCGCCCCCCGCTTCGGCCGCCACGAGCTGAACCCGGCCCTTGAAGCCGTCGACCCAGGCCTCGGCCTCGGGCGTGGCGAGATCGGACACCCGATCGATCACCACGGCGTGCAGGCGGTCGCCAAGGGCCGCTTCGACCAGCTTGGCGTCGTCGGCCGACGCCTCGATCCAGTCGCCAAGCAACCCCCGCACGAACGGCAGGGCCGGAGGCGAAGCCTGGTTCTCGTCTTGTTGAGATTTGGGCCGGCCGTGGGCGTCGACCCCGGCCGAGTCGAGGGCGTGGCGCACGGCTTCGTGCACGCCTTCGAGCTTCCGGTCCATCTCTTCGAGCAGCTTGGCCCGCGAATCTAGCGCGCCCCGGCGTTCGCGCTGCGGCGCCAGGGCTTGCGATAGCGCCTCGGCCCGGGCGCCGTGACGCGACTGCTCCTGAGCGCAGGCGTCGAGCTCGGCCTGGGCGCTCTGGGCGTCCTGCTCGGCGGCGGCGGCGGCGGCGCGGGCCTGCTCGAGTTCGGCGTGCGCCTCGGTCTGGGCGTGCTGGAGTTCGGACCGACGAGACGCGAGCTTCTCGAGCGACTCGCCCAGGTTCGCGGCCCGGGTTTCGAGGTTGGAAGCCTGCCCACGATCGGAGGCGGCCAGGCGGAGGGCCTCGCTCGCGGCGTCGCGCAGCGCGTCGCCCTGCTGGCGCAACTCGGCGGCCTCGCGAGCGCGCAGCTGCTGCTGGGCGGCCGACTGCTCCATCGCCGCGCGGGCCTCGGCCTCGGCGCGCTCCAAGTCTTCGACGGCCTGCCGCTGGCGGTCGGCGGCTTCGTCCACGGCGGCCCGCCGGGACTCGAGCTCTTCCAGCCGGTCGGCGTCGCGCCGGGCCTGGGCCTGGGTCTCGGCGGCGGAGGCCCGGGCGTGCTCGGCCTGCTGGTTCGCCCGGTCGTGCCGGGCCTGCTCCTCGACGGCCCCACGCTCGACCTCGTGACGCTTGGCGTCGTGCTGCTCGCGCTCGGCCCGCGCTTCGGCCGCGGCCTGCTCGGAGGCCTCCAAGCCTTGCGCGGCCTCGGCGTGGGCGGCACGGGCCTGATCGAGCGTGGCCTGCTGGGCCTCGAGCTTCGCGGCGCCGTCGCGCCAATCGGCCAGCGACAGCGACAGCCGCAGCCCGCTCAGGCGCTGGGCGTGCTCCTGATAACTGCGGGCCCGGGCGGCCTGCATCTTCACCGACCGCAGCCGGCGCTCGGCGTCTTCGAGTCGCTGCCGCGACAGGGCCAGGCTCTGGTCGGCGCGCTCGAGCTTGCGGATCGCTTCCTTGCGGCGGGCGCGGAAGCGGGAGACCCCAGCGGCTTCTTCGAACAGTTGCCGGCGCTCGGCCGGGTTGGATTCGAGCATCCGGGCGACCTTGCCCTGCTCGATCACCGAGTAGGCGTCGACGCCGACGCCGGTGTCCATGAAGAGTTCTTTGACGTCGCGCAGCCGGACCTTGCGGCCGTTGATGAGGTACTCGCTCACGCCGTCGCGGTAAAGGCGGCGGGTGACGTCGACCTCTTCGGCGTCGATGGGCAGGGCGCGCGGCGCGGTGAACGTAGCCGTGGCGACGGCGGCGCCCGGTTCGGCCGGCTCGGCGCCGGGCTCGGCGTCGAGTTCGTGCAGCGGGCTTGGGGCCGCGGCGGCGGAGCCTTCGACCACGGGGTTGTCGAAGGTCAGGGTGACGCTGGCGAGGCCCGAGGGCTTGCGCCCGGCCGAGCCGTTGAAGATGACGTCGAGCATGGCCGAGCCGCGCAGGCTCTTGGGCGACTGGTCGCCCAGGACCCATTTGATGGCGTCGACGACGTTGGACTTGCCGCAGCCGTTGGGCCCGACCACGCCCACGATGGGGGCGTCGAACTCGATGGTGGTCCGGTCGGCGAACGACTTGAAGCCGGCGAGGGTCAGGCGGCGCAACCGCATGCGATCAGACTCCGAAACGGGCCCGCCACGCCAACGGAAACGCCTCCGGGCCGGCGAACGGGCCGCCTACACGTTATCGGTCTAAACGGATCGGGGCCGACAAAGCCCGCCCCGGGCTCGCCCTGCGCGAAACGGAACGACGATCACCAGCCCGAGCGGCGGGCCGGCGGGTCCTCGCGCGGGGCCGGCGGCGCGGCCGGCGTGAGCTCGGGCGGCGCCTGGCCCTGGAAGGGGTCGAAGTACCGGCCGGCCGGCAGATCATCGTCGTCGGCCGGCTGTCCGGCGTCCGGCACGGCGCCCTCAAAGTCGTCCTGGGCGCCCGAAGCCCGGCGGAGCGGGGCGTCGGCCTCTTGCGCCTCGCGCACTTGGGCCACCAGCGGGCTCAGGCGAGCCTGCATCGGCGCGGCGATCACGCCGGAACTGTGGAAACCCACGAGCGTGTCGACAACCTCGGGGAAGCTCATGTCCAGGCCCTTGCGCGGGTTGCCCTGCGTCGGCCGGTGGGCCAGGGTGAACACGAGGTTGGCCACGTCGGGCTGGAGCTTGAGCCGCTGGGTGTCGAGGCGGTTGGGGTCTTGGAAGAACAGGTCGAGGTAGTCGACCGGCAGGCGATCGGGGCCCGCCGCGGCCCGGGCGGCATCGGCGACTTCGGCGGCGAGCGCGTCCGACGCCCCTTCGGGGTTGGGCGCCAGCACCGGCGTCTCGGCCTCGATCAGGCGGGCCATGAGCCGGCCGTCAAGCGCACGGCCGACCGGGCCGGGCACAAAACCCATCGCCGGGTCGAACACCACGATCCGCGGCGTCGCCCGGGCGTCGATGAACAGCATGGGCTGGTCCACGCGCACCATGTCGAGGATCACTTTGACGCGCCCCGTCGCGGGGTCGCCCATGACGTAACGGTCGATGAGCGGGCCCGGCTGGTCGGCCAGGGCGTCGTAAGCGGCGATGCGTACAGCCGGGTCTTCGTCGACAAGCATCTGCCGGAGCGCGTCGCGGCCGACCAGACTCTGCGGCAAGCGCGAAAGCGCCCGGGCCGCGGCGATGCGCACCTGGGGCCCCTTCTGCTGGGCCAACGCGATCAAGGGCTCGGCGGCGTAGGTGTCGCCCAGCCGAGCGCCGGCGTCGAGCGCGGCCAACCGCATCTCCAGCGACCCGCTTTCGTACCAGGCCTGCAACGCGCTGACGGCCGTCGGCCCCATCGCCTCCAACGCGTATTGCACCTCGATCGGCAAGACGGGAGGTTCGGGCCCCTCGAGCTGACGGATCAACTCGTCGACCTTGGCCTCGGCAAACCCCCGGGTCCGCTGCGTGAACAGATACTGCACGAGGTTGACAAAACGCTCGGGGTCGCCCTGGAAACGCTCGGGCACGTTGAGCTGGATCAGCAGGCTGTTGCGGGCCTCGGCGGTGCGGACCCGGGCGCCTGCCTCCATCGGGAACCGCTCGTTGATCCGGTCGCGCAGCAGGTCGGCGACGCGCCAGCTGCCCTGGTTGAGCACGATCTCGATGTTGCGGGGCACGGTTACGCGCCCGCCTCCGACGATGACGGCCTGGCGGTGCAGCTTGGCCCGGGGCGCGCCGCGGTCGCCGAGCGAAGGGGCGCCTTGGGCGTCTTGGCCGCGCGTGTCGTCTTCGATGCCGCGGAGCGGGTCGAGGTAGAGCGGGCCCGCGGCCTTGGCCAGCGGGGTCGAGAACCGCACCGGGTTCTCCAGGCCTTCGTACGCCAAGTCGCACGTCCAGAGCCAACCACCTTCGAGCGACGTGGTCTGGGTGTCGGCGGCGGTCACCAGCAGGTCGAATCGGCGGCCGTCCTCGGCGCCGGCCGGGCGGAAGCCGCGCACCTCGACCACGGCCGTGTCGGTGCTCTGCAAGAGCTGCTCGGGGCTGGCCCGGAGCGTGTCGAGGTACCGGGCCGAGCCCACGCCCTGGCGGCGCATCTCGTTGATGAGCCAGTCCCGCAGGAACGCCGGCACTTCCGAAGAGCCCGTGCCATTGAGGCCGACCACCAGCCCGTAGCCGCTCACGAGTTCCGGGGCGGTGCTGCCGAACGACGCGTAGCTGCCCACGGCGCCCCGGAGTTCGACCGGGCCGGAAAACGTCTCGCCCGGCTGCACCGAAGGGGGCCGCACATCGGCGCGGTTCGACTCGCAGGCCGAGCCCAGCAGGCCCAAAGCCACTAGCGCCACGGGAGCGACCAGGCGGGCCGCGAGGCACCTCACGCGGGTTGTTGGGATCGGCAGGGCGATGCCGGTAGTTTCGAGGCCGGCCGGGCCCGGGTCAAGGTCCTCCTGGGGATTACACTGCCTCGATGCAGACGGACGCCGGCAGCGTGATGATCGACCGCGAGCAGATCGCCCAGCGGATCGACGCCCTGGCCGGCGAGCTGCGCGACGTCTACGGCCACGGGCCCGACGCCAAGCCCATCACCCTGATCCCGGTGCTCACCGGGGCGTTCATGTTCACCGCGGACCTGATCCGCCGGCTGCCCGGCCCGCTGCAGGTGTTCCCGATCTCGATCAGCTCGTACCCCGGCGCCGCCACCAAAGCCCGCCAGGCCCGGGTGCGCGAGGGCCTGACCGACCTGCCCGACGACCTCTCGGACCGGCACGTGCTCGTGGTCGACGACATCCTCGACACCGGGCAGACGCTGGGCCTAGTGCACGACCTGCTGTCGGCCAAGGCGCCGGCCAGCCTGCGCATCTGCGTGCTCCTGCGTAAAGACGTGCCGCGCGTCCGCGACGTCGAGGCGGACTTCGTGGCCTTCGACATCCCCGACGAGTTCGTGGTCGGCTACGGCCTCGACTATGACGACTACTACCGCAACCTGCCCGAGATCATCGCGCTCCCGCCCGGCGGCGCGCCGGCCTGATCGGCCGCGGCGCGCCCAGGCGTGCGAGCGCGTCCCCGACCGGCGCCGCTGGGGGTCGACGCGGCGGTGCGCCGAGGCCGCCGAGCCCGTCGCCTCGCCCAAGCCCGCGACCCCGCGCGGCGCGCGGGTTTCCGGGGTTTTGCCGCCCGACCTGCTGCAAGACGGCGAGGTCGTCCTGCTCATGCTCAAGCCCAGCCCCTGGTTCGTCCCGCTGGGCGCGCTGCGGCCCGTCGCCGGCCTGGCGCTCGTCGCCATGCTGCTGGCGACGCTCAACAACGCCGCGCTCGACCTGGGCTGGCTGGGCCTCGGCGGCGCGTCGCTCCGCACCGGGCTCGAGTCGCGGGACCTCTTGCTCGCCGGCGCCGGCGCGGTGGTCCTGCGGTGGTTCTGGCAATTGCTGGAATGGCTGTCGCACGTCTACGTCCTCACCGACCGACGGGTCCTCCGCAGCCGCGGCGTGTTGGGCGTGAGCACGGCCGAGGTGCCGTTGCCGCGCTTGCAGCAGATCGAGCTCGGCCAGACCGCCAAGGAGAAAGCCGTGGGCGTCGGCACGATCACCCTGAGCGACGGGCGCGGCGGCCACGCCGACTGGGAGATGGTCGCCCGGCCCGAAGACGTGCGCGACGCCGTGGCCCAAGCCCGTCGGCGCTATGGCGGCCGCTAAGCCTTACCCGTCTTCCGACTCAACGCGCACGCGGAGGCTCGTGGCGTGCGCATCCAGCCCTTCGCAGTCGGCCAGCGTCGCGGCGCCGGCCGCGGCGGCGGGGTCGAAGCCTTGCGGGTACGCCACCGTGCCCGTGCGCTTCAGGAACGTGTACACGCTCACGCCCGAACCGAACCTCGCGGTGGTCCCGGTCGGCAGGCAGTGCGACGGCCCGGCCCAGTAATCCCCCACCGCGACCGGCGCCGCGTGCCCCAAGAACGCCTCCCCGGCGTGCCGCACGCGCTCCATCCAGGCCTCGGGCTCGGCGACGGCCAACGACAGGTGCTCGGGCGCCAGCTCATTCACCACCTCGGCAGCCTGGGACTCGTCGGATACGAGCACCGCCGCAGACTCGTTCCGCAGCGCCGCGACGATCGCCTCGGACCGACCGCGTTGCGCGAGCTGCCGGGCCACCTCTTTCCCCACGGCGTCGATCACGCCGGGGTCCCACGCGACCAGGAAACACTTGCCCGGGTCGTGCTCGGCCTGCGCGAGCAAGTCGGCGGCGACCCACGCCGGGTTCGCCGTCGCATCGGCCACGACCACGACCTCCGACGGGCCGTAGAAACCGCCCTCGGTCCCGCAGGCGCCGGCGACCATAGCTTTGGCCAGCTGCACGAACACGTTGCCGGGCCCGGCGATGAAGTCGACCTGGGGAACCGACTCGGTCCCGTACGCCAACGCCGCGACGCCCTGGGCCCCGCCGATGCGGTAGAGCTTGGACAGACCCAAACGTTTGGCGACCGCGAGCACGACCGGCGAAACGCCCCCGGCCGGCCCCTCGCCCCGGCGCGTTGGCGGCGGGTGGATCGGCGCCAAGCGGTCGGCCGCAACCCCCGCGGCCATCGCGGGGCCCGCCAACATGATCAGCGTCGAGAACAACGGCGCCGTCCCGCC
>JBCCXV010000054.1:0-10366 GCA_039191195.1 Planctomycetota bacterium | reverse complement strand
GCCGCCCGCATTCCCTCGAACGAGGAACCCAGCCATGACGACCCGCCTACACCCCAACGGCCGACGCGACGGCTTCACGCTGATCGAACTGCTCGTGGTGATCGCCATCATCGCGCTGCTGATCGGCATCCTGCTGCCGGCCTTGAGCGCTGCGCGCGGCACGGCGCGCAACGCCATTTGCTTGTCGAACGTGCGGCAAGAGATCACTGCTGCGATGGCGTACTCCAACGACTACCAAGAACGGTTCCCCGTTGCGTTTAGCTACTTTCCCGACTACCAGCGCATCGATGGGCAAGGTGTCATGTCCACCTTGCCGAGTGGCGTTACCAACCCCGACGACGACGAACTGCCCTACATGCACTGGGTGCTGACTCCGTATATCGGAGGAGATCAAGACGCTTTTACTGACACATTCCGCTGCCCATCCCGCGAATCTGCCGGCGCCCCGGAGAGCTTCTCTGACCTTCTTGACGATCGACAGACGCACTACCGCTACAACTATCAAGCGGTGTTCTTCAGCGGCAACTTCTTTAATGGCTCGCAGGACTGGGTGGTTACAGTCAGTGAGGTGTCCGACGCGACGCAAGCGATGCTGGTTTTCGACGCCGCGTATAGCGCTTGGGAGATAGACGAGCTGGCACACGGGCGCGACGAATCTTCCTGGCTCAACGCAGGCTATGTGGACGGCCATGCGTCCATCGTCGAGGGTGAGGAGTATCGCGAACAAACGCGCCACCGCATCGGTGACCCTGCAGCAACGTTTAACCCCGGTCCGGGTTCTGACGGTGAATACTTCACCGAGTTCCACCTGAAAGGTTGGCCCGACTACACGCCTTGATTTCACGGCCGTTCGGGCGTGTGAGCCCGGGCGGATGGGGCTTGGCCCCGCACTTTCTGTCTCACGCTTCTAGGAGGTTTAAGCAATGAAACGCATCGCACTGGCCGCTTCCGTCGCGGCGCTCGGCCTGGTCGGCCCGGCGTCGGCGGTGGAGCTGCTCACCAACCCCGGGTTCGAAGACCCCGACGGCGCTGGCCCGGCCGGCCTCGGCGACGGCTGGGGCGCCTTCGGCGCCGCCGGCTTCAACGACTTCTTCGGGCCTAACGGCCACGCCAGCCTGTTCCCCGACAACGTCGGCAACTCGGGCGGCATCTTCCAGACCGGCATCGCCGGGACGCCCGGCGTCGAGTACGAGTTCGTGCTGGCCGACACGCGCATCGAGGCCAACTACGACGCCGACGTCCAGTTCGGCCTCGAGTTCTACGCCGGCGACGACAGCACCCAAGTCGGCGCCAGCCTCGTCTCGCTGCCCGACCCGGGCGTTGAAGTGAACGGCGGGGTGTTCAGCCACACCGCGATCGCCCCCGCGGGCACCGTGTTTGTGCGCCCCGTGGCCCTTTTCTTCGACGTGTTCTCGTCCGGCGGTCAACGCAACGTGTTCGTGTTCGAGGCCTCGCTGACCGAAGTGCCCGAGCCTATGTCGGCGGCTTTGCTGGCCCCGGCCCTGGCGCTGGTGGCCCGGCGTCGCCGCGTTTGACGCCTCTTGACCCGGCCGGCGCGGCTGTCGGGCGGCGCCGGCCCTTCGCTTCGCAATCCCACCCCCCCTTGTGAGAAAGGCGGATCCGTCATGCATCGCTCCTGCTTGCTCCCCCTTGCCGTCGCCGTCGCGGGCGTTTCGAGCCCCGCGTTCGGCGTTTCCCAGCTCCTGACCAACCCGGGTTTTGAGGACCTCGACGCCGTGGACGGCCCCGGGGACAGTTGGGGCGCCTTCGGCGCCGCCAGCTTCGACGCGTTCTTTGGCGCCGGCAATGCTCACGCCAGCCTCTTCCCCGACACCATCGGCAACAGCGGCGGCTGGTTCCAGGCCGGCATCGCCGGCACGGGCGGTACGACGTACCAGTTCGACCTGCTCAACACCCGGGTCGAAGCCAACTACGACGCCGACGTCCAGTTCGGCCTCGAGTTCTACGCCGCCGACGACACCACCTTGCTTGGCTCCAGCCTCACGCCCTTGATCGACACCGGCGCCGAGGTCAACGGCGCGACCTACAGCCACAGCGCCACGGCGCCGGTCGGCACGGCGTTCGTCCGGCCCATCGCCATCTACAACAACACCTTCTCCACCGGCCCGCAGCGCAACGTGTTCGTGTTCGACGCGTACCTCTCGGAAGTGCCCGCGCCCGGCGGCAACCTGCTCAAGAACTCCAGCTTCGACGACGAAGACGGCAACGGCTTCCTCGGCGACGCCTGGGGCAACTTCGGCAACACCGGCTTCGACGACATCTTCACGACCGCGCCCGACGGCCACGCCAGCCTGTTCGCCGACTTCGGCACCAACACCGGCGCGATCTGGCAGCCGTCGGTCCTCGCCGCCGAGGGCGACGAGCTTCAGTTCGACATCCTGGACATGCGCATCGAGTCGAACTTCGACGCGCTGCTCGAGTTTGGTATCGAGTTCTACGGGGCCGACAACGCCACGCTGATCAGCTCGTCGTTCACGGAGATCGACGAAACCACGCTGGTGAACGTCGATGGCAACGCCTTTGTGACGACCGCCGTGGCCCCCGCGGGCACGGTGTACGCCCGCCCGGTGGTGCAATTCAGCAATGTGAACCCGCTGTTCCTGGGCACGGCCGACGCCAACGCGTTCATCTTCGACACGGCGTTCGCGCTGGTCACCGCGACGGCGCTGCCCGGCGACGCCAACGGCGATGGCGTGGTCGACCTGCTCGACTTCGACGTCCTCGCCCAGAACTTCGGGTCGAACACCGGCAACGGCGCCGCCGACGGCGACTTCAACGGCGACGGAACCGTCGACCTGCTCGACTTCGACATCCTCGCGCAGAACTTCGGCGCCACGAGCCCTGCGGCCGTGCCCGAGCCCGCTTCGCTTGGCCTGCTCGGCCTGGGCGCCGCAGCCCTCGTCCGGGGGCGGCGTCGGCGTCGGGCCTAAGCCCCCAGGGGCTCGGCCGACAACACCGGATCCTCCTAGAGCCCCGCGCTTCGGCGTGGGGCTCTTTTACGCGCTAGGCGAAGTGCCATTCTCGTCTGTAGGGTCGATCGGACGGCCGTGCGGGTCGAGCCGGGTGTGTTGAGCCGGGGTCACGGGGAGGTGTTCGAGCTGCTCGGCCGTGGCATGCACGTGGTCGGGGCGCAGGCCGGCGTCTTCGACGAGGTACGACTCCCAGAGCCGGTGTCGGCGGACGACCGCGGCGGCGCGCTTCCGGCCGTCGTCCGTCAACGCGGGGATGGCTTGATCGATCCGCACGAGGCCCCGCCGAGCCGCGACGGCGAGAGGTCGCGCCGGGAGGTTGGCGGCGTCGGCGGCGCCGGCCCCGCGGCCAGGGAGCAGCGATGCCAAGAGGTTGTCGAGCTCGGTGTCGCGTCGAAGCGCCCGGCGGCGCAAGTTCCGAGCGACCACGCCGTGCGCGGGCGAGAAGAACACCGCCGCGACCAGCAATACGCCGGCGACGAGGGTCATGCTGCCGGCGGCGTTGACGCTGGGGGCGTCGAACCACGCCGGGACGGCCGCGGCGCTCGCGTAGCCGCCGACCGCGGCCGCGGCGGCCATCGCGAGGCTGAGCCAGACCTGGATCGACAGCCGGTCGGTGAGCAGTCTGGCCGTCGCCGCCGGGGCGATGAGCATGGCGATCACGAGGATCGATCCCACGGCCTCGAAGGCGGCGACCGTCGCGCCGGCCACCAGCAGCATGAGCGCGTAGTGCATGGCGCCGGCGTGCACCCCCTGCGACGTGGCCAGGGCCGGGTCGAACGACGCGATCCGCAGCTCTTTGAACAGCAACGCCACGAAGACCACGGCGACGGCGAACATCCCCAGCAGCAGCCAGACCTGCCTCGGGATCGCTTGCAGCGTTGCGACGGACCACAAGCCGGTAAGCGAATCGGGCGCGCCGTACCAGTGCAGGAGTTCGAGCTGGCCGTAGAGCACGCAGTCGGCGTGGAGCTCGATGTTGCGGACCGCGGCGCGCTCGATCAGCAGCACGCCCAGGGCGAAGAGCACGCTGAAGACCACGCCCATGGCGGCGCCGGGCTCGACCCGGCCCAGCTTCTTGACGGCTTCGATCAGGACGACCGTGGCGACCCCCGCGGCGGCGGCGCCGGCGAGCATCGTGAGCGGGCTGCGTGTGGCGCCCAGCATGAACGCGATCACGAGTCCGGGCAGGACGGCGTGGCTGATGGCGTCGCCCATGAGGCTCAGGCGGCGGAGCACCAAGAAGTTGCCCAGCAGGCCGCAGGTGAGGGCGGCGAGCAGGCCGGCCGCGATCGGGAACAGGTCGAGGTCGAGCCGGAAACTCATCCGGGTGCTCCGGCGGCTCGGGCGGCCCCGGAGGCGGGGATGGCGGCGTCGCCCAGCAGGGATTCGAGTTGGGCGACCAGGTCTTCGCTCAGCACGTGCTCGACCTGGTCGACGGTCCAGTCGATGTGGCTGGGCGCCAGCTCGGCGTGCGTGACCAGGTACTGCTCCCACAGCCGGTGGTTGCGGGCGACGCGCCGGCCGCGCTCCACCCCTTTGGGCGTGAGCAGGAAGGCGCCGGCCTCGAACCGGCCAAGCCGGGTCCTGATGGCGTGCAGGCGGAGGGCCGCGTGCATGAGCGGCCCCCAACCGCGGTGCTGCGCGACCTCGCGCACGCCTTCGGCATGGAGTCGCGGCGCGCCGCCCTCGTGTTGGTGCAGGAAGCCGGCCTCGAGCAGGTGGTCGGCGGCGATCCGTACGCGCACCTTGGCCCGGCGGATCGTCGCGGCAAGCACCCCGCGCGACGGCGCGAGCATCAGGCTCACGAAGAAGATCGCCCCCGCGGTCAACACGATCACGGCGCCGGCGGGCTTCCGCGGCAGCAACGCCGAGGTCGCGGCGCCCAGGTAGCCCGACAGCCCGCCGATCAGGCCCGAGAGGATCACCAGCCGGTGCAGCCGTTCGGTCCAGAAGCGGGCCGACACCGCCGGCACGATCAGCAGCGCGACCACGAGGATCAGGCCGACGGCCTGTAGTCCGGCGACGGTCACCAGCACGATCAGCGAGAGCATGGCCAGGTCGAGCGTCTGCACGCCCCATCCCTGCACGCGCGCGAACTGGTCGTCGAAACACACGAGCCCGAACTCTTTGATCAGCAACGCCGCCGTGACCGCCGCGACCACGGCGATCACGCCCATGAGCTGGGCGTCGGCCCCGGTCATGACGGCGGCTTGGGCGAAGATGTAGCCCTGGAGGCCGGCGGCGTCGCCCCGGGGCAGCGACTGGATCACGCTCATGAGCACGGCGCCGGCGCCGAAGAAGATGCTCAGCACCAGGCCGATGGCCGCGTCTTCCTTCAAGCGGGTGTGGCGTAGCAAGAGCTGGATCGATACGACGCCGAGCACGCCGGTGATCGTGGCGCCCAGCAGCAGGATCGGCGTGGACTTGCCGGCGTAGCCGAGCGCGGTGGCCGCGAGGTAGGCCAGGGCGATGCCGGGCAGCGTCGCGTGGCTCAGCGCGTCGGCCACGAGCGACCGTTTGCGCAGCAAGGCGAAGGCGCCGACGATGCCCGCGGCCACGCCCAGCAGGGCGGCGCCCGCGAGCACGACGGAGGTGTTGTAGCCGGCGCTGAACGTGAGGGTGTCGGCCACCTGTCGCCAGGTGGGCCAGGCGTCTTGCACCTCGGGGATCGACGCGTGCCTCGCGCTCAAGGGCGGGGTTCTCCGGACGCGGCGCGCGAGACGGCCTCGGCGGCTTCGGCCAAGAGCGTGAGCCGGCCGCCGTAGGTCTTCTGGAGGTTCTCTTGGGTGAACGTGTCGGCCACGGGGCCCGAAGCGACCACGCGCATGTTCAGGAGCACGACGTCGTCGAAGTAGTCGGGCACGGTCTGGAGCGCGTGGTGGACGGCGACGACCGTCTTGCCTTGGCCGCGCAGGGCGTGGAGCACCTCGACGATGGCCTTCTCGGTGGCGGCGTCGACGCCGGCGAACGGCTCGTCCATGAAGTAGAGCTCGGCTTCTTGCGCGAGCGCCCGGGCCAGGAAGACGCGCTGCTGCTGGCCGCCCGAGAGTTGGCTGATCTGACGGTGTGCGAAGGCCGCCATGCCGACCCGGTCGAGGCACGCGAGCGCCGCCTCGCGGTGCGCCCGGCCGACCGGGCGGCACCAGCCGATCTTGCGGTATCGGCCCATGCACACCACGTCCAAGGCCGACACCGGGAAGTCCCAGTCGACCGACTCGCGCTGGGGTACGTAGCCGACCCGCGACCGCTGCTTGCGGTAGGGCTCGCCCCAGAACTCGACCCGGCCTGAGGCCCGGGGCGTGAGCCCGAGGCAGGCCTTAATCAGCGTGCTCTTGCCGGCGCCGTTGGGACCGACGATGGCCACGAGCTTGCCGGCGGGGGCGTCGTAATCGATGTCCCACAGCACCGGCTTGCGGTGGTAGGCCACGGTGACCGCGTGGATCGACACCGGGCTCGCCGGCGAGTGCTCGGGCCGGCCGGCCAGCGTCGGCCCGCCCAGTGCGCCGGGCGCAGCGGGGGGGCGGTGCAGCAGGCCCGGTTCATTGGGCATGCGACCCCAGCTTCCCGTTCATGCCGGCTTCGGGCGCTTCGCCGCCCAGGCTCCGGGCGATGGTCGTGACGTTGTGGTCGATCATCCCGATGTAAGTGCCTTCGTAGGTGCCGGGCTCGCCCATGGCGTCGCTGAAGAGCTCGCCGCCGATGACCACCACGTGGCCGCGTTGGCGAGCGCCTTCGAGGATCGCCTGGATGTTCCGCTGGGAGACCGTCGACTCGACGAACACGGCGCCGATCTTGCGGTCGACCAGCATCGACACGATGCGTTCGAGGTCTTGTACGCCGGCCTCGGACTCGGTCGACAGGCCTTGGATGCCGACGACCTCGTAGCCGTAGCGCCGGCCGAAGTAGTTGAACGCGTCGTGGGCCGTCACCAGCACCCGGCTCTCGGCGGGCACGCTGTTGAGCACGCCCTCGGCGTAGGCGTCGAGCGCGGCGATCTCGTTCATGTAGGCCTCGGCGTTGGCCTGGTAGGTGGCGCCGCCGTCAGCGTCGTGGGCGGCCAGCGCGTCGCGCACCACGCCGACCGTCTTGGCCCACGCTTGCGGGTCCATCCAGACGTGCGGGTCGGCCATGCCCTCGAAGTCTTCCGGTTCCAGCAGGGCCGAGGCGTCGAGTTCTTCGGTGACGGCGTACACGGGCTTGCCGCTGCGGCCGGCGCGGATCAGCGCATCGACCATCTTGCCTTCGAGCAGCAGGCCGTTGTAGAGCACCACGTCGGCGTCGGCCATGAGGCCGATGTCCGAGCGTGTGGGCTTGTAGAGGTGGGGGTCGATCCCCGCGCCCATGAGGCCCTGGACCGACGCGCGATCGCCGGCGACGCGCTGGGCCGCGTCGGCGACCATGCCGGTGGTGGCGATCACCCGCAGGGCGCCAACCTCGCCGTCGGGGGCTTCGCCGGAGTCACAACCCGCCAGGCCGACGGTGCTGAGCGTCAGCAGGACGGCGCAGGCCATCCATCGGGAAAAGAACGAGTTCATCGAGCGGCTCCAGGGAAGGGTGCGGGTGATTGTAGCACAGGCTACAAGACGGTGCACGGTCCGTCTCGGGGTTATCTGGCGGGGGGGCTCAAGTGGCGTCGTGGCTCGCTCGAAACGGACAGATATGAGGACGTTTCGCGCCCGCTCACGCCGGGGCTTCACGCTGATCGAGATGACCATCGTGATCGCGATCCTCGCGATCCTGGCGGCGATCGTGCTGCCGCTGTATCAGAGCCACTCGGCCCAGGCGCGGGTCGAGGCGTTTGTGACCAACGTCCAGATGCTGGACGACCTGGCTCTCACCGCGATGAACCAGGCCGACGTCGATACGCTGGACAGCGACGGCTACGACAAGGTCCCGCCCGAGATGAGCGGGCTGGTGACCGAGGGCCAGATGGCCACGTTCGGCGACCCGCTCGGCGAGGGACAGGTCCAGATCATGCCCGGCGGCCTCGGCGCGCTCAGCGGTCCCGTGGCCCTCTTCGACGTGACCGGAAGCTTCGACACCGACGTGCTCGCCTCCATCGACGCGTCGATCGACGACGGCGACCTCGCCACCGGGCGGATGCTGGCGTTCGATGCTGGCAGCGGCAAGTTCGCCGTGGCTTGGGAACTCACCCGGCCCTGAGGCTCGCGGACCCGGCGACGAGGCGTGTGATCAGCCATGCCCTACGCCGCCAGGCCGCGCGGGGGCCGCGCAAAGAGCACACGCCACACGGCGCCATCTGTCGAGCCGACGAGGCGGGTCGCCACGGATCGGTGCAGTCGGTAACTTGTTCGCGACCCGTTGCGATCGTCGGCGGGTCGACCGAAGCTGCCCGCGCGGGTGGGCTGATTCCGTTTGGCCCGAGCTTGCGCGGCCGCCGCCCTTACCGACGTCATCTTGATTCACACCCTAGCCCAGAACGAGTGGTCCCAAGCCCTGGTGCTGACGCTCGTTGGCGTTGGGGTGGTTGCGGTGGCCCTGCTGCTGTTGATGCTGGCCGTGCTCGGCCTGCGCGGCTTGCTTCCGGGCGATGCCGCTTCGCCTATGCCTACGCCTCCGCCGAAGACCGCGGCGCCTTCCGAAGGACAATTGATCGCGGTGCTCGCCGCCGCCGCGGCGACGGCCCTCGGGCGTGAGCCCGACGATGTGCGCGTGGTAGGGTGCGCGCCCGTCGATCCTTCGTCCGCTAGCCCCACCGATCGGACCGCCCGATGAAGATGCGCATCACCGTGAATGGCGCCGTGTACGACGTCGATGTGGAAGTTCTCGACTCGTCCGGCGGAGGCTCCGCGCCCGCGGCGGCCCCGCCCGCCGGCGGAGGGCCGATGGCGACGGCCGGTGGCGCCGCCGCGCCCGTCTCCGGCGGGGGCGAGGTCGCCAGCCCCATCGCGGGCAACGTGCTCGACGTGAAGGTCAAGGCCGGCGACACCGTCGGGGTCAACGACACGCTGCTCGTGCTCGAGGCGATGAAGATGGAGTCGAACGTCGCCTCGCCCCAGGCCGGCACGGTGAGCGAAGTGCTGGTCAAGGCCGGCGACGCCGTGACCCAGGGCCAGGTGCTCGTCCGCTTCTGATCGGTTTGCAATACGAAGATGAACCACCGAGGCACAGAGACCCAGAGGGACGCGCTGACCAGCAAGGTCATCGGCTGCGCTATCGAGGTTCACCGCGAGCTCGGGCCAGGACTCCTGGAGTCTGCGTACGAGGCGTGCCTTGCTTGGGAGCTTGAGCAGAAGAGTTTGGACTGCCAGCGCCAGCTTTCCCTGCCCGTGTGCTACAAGGGCAAAGAACTCGAAGTCGGATACCGCGTCGATCTGGTGGTAGAGCAGCAGCTCGTCGTCGAGCTGAAGACTGTGGACAGCATCCTTCCCGTGCACGAAGCGCAGCTGCTCACTTACCTCAAGCTGACCGGGGTCCACACCGGGCTCATCCTCAACTTCAAGACCGTACTGCTGCGTGACGGGATCAAACGCATGATCCTCTGAGCTCTGCGCCTCAGCGCCTCTGTGGTAAGCACGCCCGGAGCTCGCGAAACCCATGGACGTCCTCTTCGACTACCTCCGCGACACGGGCCTCGCCCAGTTTCACTGGACCAACGGCGTGATGCTGCTGATCGGCATGACGTTCTTGTTCTTGGCCGTGGTCAAGAAGTTCGAGCCTTTGCTGCTGGCCCCGATCGGCTTCGGCATCCTGATCGGCAACATCCCGTACGACACGGCGAAGCTCAGCCTGGGCGTGTACGACGGTCCGGTGAGCGATCACGAGATCGCGTATTTCGTGGCCGCGGAAGGTCAGCCCGAGCTCGACCTGCACAACCCCGAGCGCGACCCCTCGGCGTCGATCGGGCCACTGGCGGCGCTGCCGGATCACCAGCGCCACCTCGGCGACGCGTTGGTTCATCAAGGCAAGGCGGTCATGGTCAACACCCATGACACGCTGAGCGGCCCAGACCCGCCCGCGGAAGGCGACGCAGGCGGAGCGTATATCCGCGACCTCGGCCAGGGCCGGCAGATCCTCGTCAGCGGGCTCACGCACAACAAAGGCGACAAGTACGGCCAGGTCTGGTCGCCGGAGAAGCAAGACATCCACAACGCCTCGGTGTTCTGGTTCCTTTTCGCGGGTGTGGGTTTGATGGGCATCTACCCGCCGCTGATCTTCCTGGGCGTGGGGGCGTTGACCGACTTCGGGCCGATGCTGTCGAACCCCAAGACGCTGCTGCTGGGCGCCGCGGCTCAGTTCGGCATCTTCGCCGCGTTCCTGGGGGCCGCGGCCTTGCCGATCTTCAACCTGCAAGAGGCCGCATCCATCGGGATCATCGGCGGCGCCGACGGGCCGACGGCCATCTTCACCTG
>JBCCXV010000053.1:0-10552 GCA_039191195.1 Planctomycetota bacterium | reverse complement strand
CGTTCCCACGCTCTCCAGACCGTGAGACTCCGCCAACCGCGCCGCCGACGCCGCCGTACGGCTCCACACCGCCACCGGCCGCGCCCCCTGCACCCCGGCCCACGCCTCCAAGCAGAACCCCGCGAACCTGCTCGCGCCGGCGACACCAAGCCCCAACACCCGCGCCTCGTCTCCATCGACTCTGCCGGCCACTTCGCTCGACGCCACGACGTCTCGTACGGCCTTCGACAGCATGGCGCCCTCCGCCGCGTACCGGTGCACCTCCAGCACCGACAGCAGGTACGCCAGCACCGACTCCGCCCCCTGGTTCCGGTTCGGCCCCGTCGGATGCAGCCCGTCCTGGCAGCCGCCGGTCTCGTCGTCGACCAGCCGGGCCCCCAGGTCGTTGCGGCCGAGGAACCAGTCGAGGCCCATCCACGCCGCGTCTTCCCAGCGGGCGTCGCCCGTCAGCCGCGCCGCCTCCAGCGCCGCCTCGACAATCGCGTAGGCCTCGAGCGGCTGCTGATCGAAGTCCGCCTTGGCCTCCCCACGCTTCAGCCACCCGTCGTTGCCGATGACCGACAGGTAAGGCCGGCCCGCCGCGTCGAGCCGGGTCTGCTGCTCCACAAGCCAGCCCAGCGATTCGAGCGCCGCGTCCACCCAAGCGCTGCGCCCCAGCCGTCGACCCGCCACCAGCAGCGCGTGCGGCAGCTTCGCGTTGTCGTAGGTCGCCACCGGCTCCCACCAGCGCCACCCGCCGTCGGCGCCGGCCTCGTACGCCGACCACAACCGCTCGGCGAGCCGTTCGAAGGCCTCCGCCCACCCGCCGTGACCCGGCTCGGCCTGCAACGCGTGGTCCAGCCCGAGCAGCGCAAACGCCGACGCCCGCAGGTGCTCGAAGCCGTGCACGACCGGGTACGCATGATCAAACAGGCTCCGCGCAAGCTCCCGCACGCTCGGCCCGCCGCCGAGTTGCGCCGCCATGCCCAGCGCCCAGAGCCCGCGGCCCTGCGAATCCTCCGAGCCCTCGTCTTCGAGCCACCGCCGGTCGTACGACAGGAAGTTGCGGAACACCCCGCGCTGTTCGTGGAACGCGTAGCTGAAGAACGCCAAGTACCGGTGCAGCGGCAGCCCCGCCTGACGGCCGTCCGAAACCTGCCCGTGCCGCAAGCCCGCAATCAACGCCCGGGCGTTGTCATCGATGCAGTACCCGTGGTGCGGGTCCGGCGCCGCGAAACGCGCGTGCTGCAAGATCCCCGTGTCGTCCGACAACGCCAGCGTCTGACGCAGGTCCACCCCCGGCAGGCGGTCCCGCGGCGTCGGGGGCCCGCGCTCGGGCCCCGCGGCGGAGGAAGAGGGGGGATCGATCGCGGTCATGAGCCGGTCCGCAAAGGGCCCCGGCAGTATCGCCCCACAGCCCCTTCCGTGCCGCCCACCGGGCCGCCCAACACCCATTGACGCCCACCCCAGGCCGCCGTACATTACTTGGCTCGCCAGACCGCCCGAGGCACGAGCCCCGGGCCCGACCGGCCAACCGCGGGCCGTTCAACCGGTGCTGGTGAACCCGCGGGAGACATGTTGCCCCTCGCCCCCGGAATCGGGTTCTTCGGCAGATCGCCGAGCCCCATTCCGCCAAGCGAAGCGCGGGAACGGTCGAAAGGACCCACGCCGTGGCCAAGAAGGTTACGTCGCAGTTCAAGATCCAAGCGCCCGGCGGTTCCGCCACCCCCGCGCCGCCCATCGGCCCCGCCCTGGGCCAGCACGGCGTCAACCCCGGACAGTTCATCCAGCAGTTCAACGACGCTACCCGCCAGCTCGGCGGCAAGACGGTCGGCTGTGTCATCACCGTCTACGACGACCGCAGCTTCACCTTCGAGGTCAAGTCGCCGCCCGTCGCCGTCCTCATCATGGACAAGGCCGGCCTCAAGCAGGGCTCGGGCGAGCCCAACACCAAGAAGGTCGGGAAGCTCACCGTCGACCAGGTCCGCGAGATCGCCGAGGAGAAGTACAAGGAACTCTCGGCCGTCACCATCGAAGCCGCCATGCGCACCGTCGCCGGCACCGCCCGGTCCATGGGCGTCACCATCGAGGGCGAAATGCCCCAGCGCGTGCTCGCCTAACCCCGAGGAAAGGAGCCACCCCATGCCACGCAAAGGCAAGAACTACACCTCCGACCTCGCCAAGGTTCCCAAGGAACCCTTGCCCCTGTCGGCGGCCGTACAGAACCTCAAGCAGTTCAAGCCCCGCAAGTTCGACCAGTCCGTCGAGCTCTGCCTCCACCTGGGCATCGACCCCAAGCAGGCCGACCAAGCCCTCCGCGGCGCCATCGCGCTGCCCCACGGCGTCGGCGCCACCAAACGCGTCATCGCCTTCTGCTCCCCCGAAAAGATCGACGACGCCAAGGCCGCCGGCGCCCTCAAGGCCGGCGGCGAAGACCTCGTCAAAGAAATCGAAAAGGGCTGGATGGACTTCGACGTCGCCATCGCCGAGCCCGCCATGATGCGCGTCGTCGCCAAGCTCGGCCGGGCCCTGGGACCCAAGGGCCTCATGCCCTCGCCCAAGGCCGGCACCGTCACCCAAGACGTCGCCACCGCCGTCAAGGAATACGCCGCCGGCAAGGTCGAATACCGCAACGACGCCGGCGGAAACGTCGCCGCTTCCGTCGGCAAGCTCAGCTTCGATGCCGACAAGCTCGCCGAGAACGCCCAGGCCTTCCTCGACCACATCATCAAGATCAAGCCCAGCGCCGCCCGCGGCCAGTACCTCAAGAAAGCCACCCTCGCCGCGACCATGTCGCCCGGCGTGCCCGTCCTGGTCTAACCCCGAAGCGAACCGCCGGCGAAACCCGCCGCACCTCTCACCAAGGCCTCAACCATGAGCAAGCCCGTCAAGAACATGGTGACCGACACCTACCGCAGCCGCTTCGAAGGCCTCGAAGGCGCCGTCCTGGTCAACCTCCAGGGCATCGACTCCAACACCAACAACGACATCCGCACCGACCTCGGCGGCAAGCAGATCAAGGTCACCGTCGTCCGCAACGCTCTCGCCAAGCGCGCCTTCGAAGGCACCGCCCTCGAGGGCCTCGGCGAGTACCTCACCGGCCCCAACGCCATGGTCTACCCCGTCGGCGACGACGCCAGCGTCGTCACCGTCGCACGCGAGCTCATCGACTGGGCCAAGAAGTTCGACGCCATCGAGTTCCGCGGCGCCGTCCTCGACGGCATCCAGTTCGGCCCCGACCAGATCAAGGCCCTCTCCGAATACCCCACCAAGGAAGAGGCCCAGGCCAACGTCGTCACGCTGCTGCTCTCGCCCGCCCGCAACCTCGCCGGCGCCCTCGGCAGCCCCGCCTCGACCATTGCCGGCATCCTCAAGACCGTCCAGGAGAAGCTCGAAGCCGGCGAAACCATCGCCAAGCAGAGCGCCTGACCCCCAACCACAACCCGCTACCGACTGGCCCCTCGGGGTTAAACCGCGTCGCGTGACACGGCCTATCGGAAGCCCGCTGCTGGAGTGTTCCCCATGTCCGAAGTTGCAGAAGCCATCAAGACCCTCGGCGACCAGATCGTCGGCCTCACCCTCAAAGACGCCGTCGACCTCGCCGACTACCTCAAGGACGAGTACGGCATCGAGCCCGCCGCCGGCGCCGTCGCCGTCGCCGCGGGCCCCGCCGGGGGCGGTGAAGCCGCCGCCGAAGAGAAGACCGAGTTCGACGTCGTCCTCACCTCCGGCGGCGCCCAGAAGATCAAGGTCATCAAGGTCGTCCGCGAGGCCACCGGCCTCGGCCTCAAGGAAGCCAAGGAACTCGTCGACGGCGCCCCCAAGCCCGTCAAGGAAGGCCTCCCCAAGGAAGAAGCCGAGAAGCTCGCCGAATCCCTCAAAGAGGTCGGCGGCGAAGTCGAGCTCAAGTAAGTCCATCCCTTCTGGGGATTCCGGGGATTCCGGGGCGGCGGCAACCCCGCCATCACCCCCACAATCCTCAAGGCGTCGGTCGCTCGCGACCGGCGCCTTTTTCATGCGCCTCGCAACCCCGCGCGCATCACCCGCCGCATCTAGACTGACCCCATGCCGTCACGCCTCGAACAGACCCTCCAAGACGGCATCGAACGAGGCCTCCACCCCGGCGTCCAGGCCTGCGTCTCCCTCCAAGGCGAAACCGTCGTCGACCTCGCCCTCGGCGCGGCACGCCAAACCGCCGAGCACGCCGCCCCCGTCGTCCCGATGACCCCCCAAACCGCCTGCCTCTGGATGTCCAGCGGCAAGCCGGCCACCGCCGTCGCCGTCGCCCAACTCGTCGAGCAAGGCGACGTCGACCTCCGCGACCCCGTCGCCGAATACGTCGAAGGCTTCGAGGCCCACGGCAAAGACCCCATCCTCATCGAGCACCTGCTCACCCACACCGCCGGCCTCCGCGCCGCGCCGTTCCGCTACCCCGACCAGCCCTGGCCCCGCATCATCGAGGTCATCGCCGCCGCCCGACCCGAACCCCGATGGACGCCCGGCGAGCGCGCCGGATACCACGTCCAAACCGCCTGGTTCCTCCTGGGCGAGGTCGTCCAATCCGCAGCCGGCATGCCCATCGGCCAATACCTGCGCGGCCGAGTCTTCGAGCCCGTCGGCATGCACGACGCCCACGTCGGACTGCCCGAGGCGCTCCACGATGACTGGCTCGCTCAGGGCAGGCTCATGGCCATGCACGACACCGCCGACGCCGCCCACGACAAGCGCGACGACCCCGCACGCCTCACCACCAAGCCCTGGCTCACCGCGCCTCGACCCGGCGGCAACCTCGTCGCCTCCGCACGCTCCATGGCGCGCTTCTACGAGGCCCTGCTCGACGCCGTCCACGGCCCGGCCGGCGCCCTCCACCACGCCACGCTCCTCCAACCCGAAACCGTCCGCCACTGGACCGCCCGCCGCCGCACCGACATGATCGACCAGACCTTCCGCGTACCCATGGACTGGGGCCTCGGCTTCATGGTCAACAACCGAAGGCACGCCGAGCACGACCCCATGCGCATGCCCTACAACTTCGGGCCCCACGCCTCCGACGACGCCTTCGGCCACGGCGGGCACCAGTCCTCCGTCGCCTTCGCCGACCCCGCACACGGACTGGCCGTCGCCATCGTCTTCAACGGTATGCCCGGCGAGTCCGCGCACCGAACCCGCATGTACCAAGCCCTCGCCGACGTCTACCAAGACCTCGGCCTAGCCCGCGAGGCCGCCTAGCCATGATCCCGAGAACATCAGAACACTCCGGCGCCGCCCGAAGCCGGACGCTCGCAAGACTCCTCTTGGCCCTGCTCGCCTGCGCCCTCTTGCTCCCGGCCTGCACCGGCGGCATCAGCGACGCCGACCTCGTCTACCTCTCGCCCCTCGAGGCCGCCGAACTGCTCGACGCCGACGCCGACCCGCCCGCCGGCCTCATCGACCTGCGCACCGCCGAGGCCTACGAAACCCGCCGCCTACCCGGCGCCGCACGGCTGCCCGTCTACAACATCGGCGGGCCCCCGCGCGACCCCTGGCGCAACACCAGCCTCATCGTCTACGCCGAGCCCGACGGCCTCCTCGCCGCCGCCGGCGCCAAGAAACTCCTCAAGGCCGGCTACGACGACGTCTACGTCCTCCGAGGCGGGGTCCAGGCCTGGGCCCAGGCCGGCCTGCCCATCGAGTCCGGCCCGTCCGAACTCGACCTCGGCGGCCCCGCCACCCAACCCTCAACCACCCAGCCATACTGACCCCGGCCCGCCAGAGCCGCGCCTCCGATCGCGCCACGCGCGCCTGCACTCAGGCACTCCGAGACATCACCCCGTCAAGCCGGCCCGCCCGCCGGCACCCCCAGCACGCAGATACCCATCGCGTCGGCCGCCGCGATCACCTCCGGCTTGTCGACCATGATCACACGCCCGGCCGCCAGCGCCAGGCAGTCGGCGCCCGCCTCCTTCAGCAACTCGATCGTCCGCACGCCCACCGTCGGCACGTCGAAGCGCGGGTCTTTCGACGCCGGCGCCCCCTTGAGCATCCGCCAACCTTTGCCCTTGCCGCCCAGCATCCGACCCGTACGCACGATCATCCCGTCGGTCCCCTCGAGCGCCTCGACGGCCGCCACGTCGGCGTTCTGGATCGCGATCGCCTGGCCCACGTCCAGCTCGTTCATCTGCATCAGGATCGGCCAGCCGAACGCCACGTCCGACCGCTGCCGGTCCGTCGGCGGGCGCCGGGTCATCACACCCTCGGTCGCGATGTGCTCCGGGATGTAGCGCGTCGTGTCGATGAGTTCGAGCCCTCGGCCGCCCACCATATCGGCGACCCGCGACATGATGTTCTGGCTCCGCATATCCCGCTTGCGCAGCTCCCAGAAAAGCCGAATCACCGGCAGCCCCGGAACCAGCCGCAGCCACATCAGCGGGTTGCTGTGGATCGCGTGCTTGTCGATCTTCCCCACCATCACCGCCTGGGTCACGCCCAGCCGCCCGAGCTTCCGCGCCCACGCCTCGGGCCGCAGCAGGGGGGCCGTCCCAAACGTCGAACACAACCCCGGCAACTCCGGGTCCACGCCGTCGATTATCCGCAGGCCCGCCACCTTCAGGCCCGCCGCCCGCATCCCCCGCGCCTGCAGCACGGGCAGGCGCCCGCCCCCGGCGATCAAGCCGACGGTCCCCCCAGACACGGCGTGGCTGCGCGCCTCATGCATCCGCGCAACCTAGACGAAACCGCTCGCGCGCGAACAACCCACAACCCCGGCTTGCCCTGTCTACACACCGAGGTACCGTCCCCGCATGACCCGCGCGACGAACCGCCCGATGCTCCAGCTCTTCGACCTGCCGCCCAAGCTCCTGGCCGCCGTCGAGGCCGAACTCGAGCCCGAGGAAACCGTCCTCTGGTTCGCCCAGCCCAGCCCCGGCAGGATGGTCAAGAAGGCCCTGCCCGTCCTGGTCTTCGCGATCCCCTGGACCGCGTGCGCCGTGTTCTTCACCACCGCCGCCCTGGGCATGCACGGCCACCTCCAGAAGAGCCCGCCCGCCTGGACCGCCATCATCGGCGGCATCTTCCTCCTCTTCGGACTCCTCATGTTCTTCGCGCCCTACGGCGCCTACCAACTCGCCAAGAAGTCCGGCTACGTCATCACCGACCGCAGAGCCCTGCTCATCGAGGCCGGCGCCACGCTCCGCGTTCGCACCTTCGGCCCCGAAAAGCTCGACGAGACCGAACGTAAACAACGCGACGACGGCTCGGGCGACCTCATCCTCGACCGCGAGACCTACACCGGACCCAAGGGCCAAACCCGCACCCGCGAAGTCGGCTTCTACGGCGTACCCGACGTGCGCGAGGTCGAAGCCATCCTCCGCGATGTCGTCGAAGCTCACCGCGCCGGCGCCTAGCCAGAGCCGCGCCGTCCTAAGACCACGCTCGCGCAGTGCGATAGCCTCCCCGCATGCCACGGCCGTTGCTCGAAACCTACGCCCTGCCCACCGACCTGCGCACGCGCGTCGAGGACGAGCTACGCGACGACGAAGAGCTCCTCTGGCTCGCCCAACCCCGGGCCAAACGCGCCGCGCTCAAAAGCTTGCCGCTGACCCTGTTCGCGATCCCCTGGACCGGTTTCGCCGTGTTCTGGACCCTCAGCGTCGCCGGCTACCTCGGCGGCGTCGGACACAGCAACCCGCCGGTCGCGATGCTGCTCTTCGGCTTGATCTTCGTCGGCGTCGGCCTGCTGATGCTCACCGGACCGATCTGGGCCTACCGCCACGCGCTGCGGACCGTCTACCTCGTCACCGACCTCCGGGCCGCGCTGCTCACCACCGGCGTGCGCTCCACCACCCGCAACTTCCCCGGCGAGCGCTTGCGCGTCATCAAGCGCAACCACCGATCCGACGGCTCGGGCGACCTCATCCTCGACGCCGAAGCCTGGACCGACACCGACGGCCACCGCCAGACCAAGCACATCGGCTTCTTTCACATCGCCGACGTCCGCGAGGTCGAACGCCTCATCGAAGACGTGATCAAGGCCAACGCATCCAACGGCTAGGCGCAGCCCCTCAATACGCCCGCACCACGCCGATGCACAGCCCCTGGATCTGCACCTGCTCGGCCGGCAACCGCAGCGGCTCGTACTTGTCGTTCGCCGGCTGCAGCCGCACCGTGCCGTCGGGCTCCCGGTAGTACTTCTTGAGCGTCGCCTCGCCGGTGTCGAGCAGCGCGACCACCGTTTGGCCGTTGCGGGCCGCGTTGCGCTGCTCGCACACGACGTAGTCGCCGTCGCGGATCTGCTCGTCGATCATCGAGTCGCCCCGGACCTGCAGAACGAACTTGCGTGTGCCCGACTGCGGCCCGTGCGCCGGCGCAAACACCGTCTCGAGATCGAGGTACTGGTCCTGCTCGATGGCCTCGATGGGCGAGCCGGCCGCGATCGAGCCCACCAGCGGGATCCGACCGCCCCGGTGCTCGTCCGGAAGGTCCGCCTCATCCACGGGCTCCAAAGAGCGTGCCTTGTTGGGGTCGCGCCGCAAAGCGCCTTTCTTGATGAGCGCCTCGACGTGCTCGAACACGGTGACCTTGGACACGCCGAGCGCCTCGCCCAGCTCTTGCATCGTGGGCGAATAACCATTGGAAAGGCGATAGTCGCGGATCAGCCGCAGGATCCGCTTCTGCTTGGGCGTCAGGTTGAGCGACATCGTTCACGTCTCCCAGGGAAGAAAGGGCCCGCTCGGCCGATCCGTCGGCGGGGCGGGGGTGGGGCGACAACGCCGGGGGCGCCGTCACCGTCAATCGGAACTCGCGGGGCACAAACCGGGCCCGCGCCGCCGGCGAAAGCGCCTGGCCGTACCCGGCCATCGGCGTGGGCTCGACATGCTCGAAGCGGTCCCGCGCCTCGTTCGCCATCGCCAGGGCCTCCGGCGCCGGCGAGCCCTGGGGCAGGCCCGAGCCGGTCGACGCCGACCCCTGGCCATCGCTCGCACCGTCGCCGGCTGAGGCCTCGGCCGACACCGACACCCGCCGGAGCTTCCGCCCCGACGCACGCCAGTGGTTCGCGTAATCGCCGCCAGGACCGGTTTGGAGCAGGGGGGGAGTGAGCATGGACAGACCACCCGATCTTGAGGTCGCGACGCGCCCGCCCGCAACATGCTGGGGAGGTCCGTCGTGGTGCTCGCTTTGAATCGGGCGGGTAGCCTGACATCGTTGATCTTTTTTCAGGGCTCTGTTCGGGGTCCGATCATGCACGAACCAACCCCGAACGTCAAGTCCGGTTTCCCGAAGAGGTTGAGAAAAATGCCCCGTTGAACAAACCGCGCTCAGCCGTGGGCCCGCCCGCCGCCCCGGCTCACAGCTGGTCGGCGAACAGCCGCCCCGAGAACGGGTGCGACCACTGGTTGTCCTCGAACCGGTACCGGCGCTCGGGCCCGGTGTTGACCATGACCACGGTCTCGGGGTCGTCGTCCGGGCCCAGGCCCCGGATGAAGCACCGCTCCATGGCCCGGGTCGCCGTCGACCCGCTAAACGGCAGGCCGTCGCGGCTGTACACGGCGCCGGTCCGCGGGCAGCGGAACTGCTGGTCGTCGCGGTCGTACATCAGCGTGCGGTTGGGCGCCTCGGGCGACTTGGCGTCCAGCGCCACCAGCATCCCGTGGTCCGACACCAGGAACACCCCGTGCGACTTCACGAAGTCGTGGTACACGCCCGGGGCCCGGAACTCCGACGCAGGCCCGATGCGGAACGCCCACTGCTCGTCCGGGGCCCGCGCCCCGGGAGAGACCTCATCGGCCAGGTCCAGCGCCGCCGCGGCCACCACAACGGCCACCAGCCCGCCCAACCCCAGCACGGCCGGGGCGTATCGCCGGTAGTTGAACCCCCGCACGCCCCGCACCACCGTCGCCACGCGCGCTATCACCCCACGCCCCTTCCGCCGGCTACGCAAGCCGGCAGCCCGACGGGGCGGGTTCCACCGCTTCAAGTAGGGGGGCGACTGCGGGCCGAAGCCGAAGTACGAAAGGCCGTCGCTGCCGCCGGGCGGGCGTGTCTTGCCGCTCATGTCTGGGTTATCGGCAGGCCGGCCCGACCGGCCCCAGCACGCAGCGCCCGATCAGCCCAGCCGACAGACTTCCACCCGCCCCGTGCGGTCCGCAGCGGGCCTCAGGCCGAGCCCGCGGGTTCCACGAGCTCGTCGTAGACCTCGTCGCACCGCTCGGCGGCCATGTCCCAGGTCAAACGGCTGGCCTCCAGATCCGCGTGGCGACGCAGCGTCGCCCCCAAAGGCGGGTACTTCAGCACCGCCGCGATCTTGTTGGCCATCTCCTCGACATCCCAGAAGTCCACCTTCAGCACGTGCTCGAGCACCTCCGACACGCCCGACGTCTTGCTGATGATCACCGGCACGTCGTGGCTGATCGCCTCCAGCGGCGCAATCCCGAACGGCTCCGACACCGACGGCATTACATACACGTCCGCCATCTGGAACACCCGGGCCACGTCGTCGCCCCGCAGGAACCCGGTGAACAGCACCCGGTCGCCGATCCCGTATTCCGCCGCGAGCTCGATCACCTTCCGCACCTGGTCGCCCGAGCCGGCCATCACG
>JBCCXV010000052.1:0-10663 GCA_039191195.1 Planctomycetota bacterium | reverse complement strand
CTGAGGCGTTGTTACTAGGCGTACTTCGCGGCGTTTTTGAGGCGGTGGTAGCGAGGTGGGGGGCCTCGGTGTCGGTGGTCGGTGATAAGCTCTGATTGTGCCGACCGTTGCCGCTTGACCATGTCGATTGACGGGGATGTGCGCGATCGATGCGCGCCCGCGTTGGTTGGCTTGGTCCCGCCCGATTTGCTCGGACGACTCGCACACGGCTGGACTTTTTCGATGACCCTCAACCCTCAGCGCCCCCGGCGTAAGCCGAGGGGTATTTCACGCCGTCGCCAGGATGACGGCGGTTTTGCTTGTGTTCACTGTGGCTTTTTGATCCCGGTCCTGGCGCCGGGGACGCGTCACCGCAACCACTGCCCGCGCTGCTTGTGGTCGCTGCACCTGGACTGCGTGCCGGGCGATCGCGCGAGTTCTTGTCGCGGGCCGATGGAGCCGATCGCGATCGAGGCGCGGCCGGACGGCGAGTGGGCGGTGGTGCACCGCTGCCGTGAGTGCGGCGAGGTACGGAGCAATCGGGTGGCGGGCGACGACGCGGAGCTGGGGCTGCTGCGGCTGGCGTTGCGTCCGCTGGCGGCCCCACCGTTCCCGCTGGACCGGTTGCACACGCCGGGCCCGTAGTGGCGCGGGTGGGGTTAGGCGCCGGGCGCGCCGGCTTCGGCCTCGTCGAGTTCGGCGCGTCCGATCTTGCCGCCTGCGCGGCGGACCTTGTCGGCGAGGACTTCGGGCGACTTGGCGCGGTCGATCATGTCGCCGGGGTCGATGATGCCGCGCTCGTAGAGGGACCAGAGGTGGTCGTCGAGCAGCTGCATGCCGAACTTCTTGCCGGTCTGGATGGACGAGTCGATGCGGAAGCTCTTGTTGTCGCGGATGAGGTTGGCGATGCCGGGGGTGACGACCATGAACTCGTAGGCGGCGACCATGCCGCGCTTGTCGATGCGTTTGAGGAGCTGCTGTGAGAGCACGGCCATGAGCGAGACCGACAACTGGACGCGGATCTGGGCCTGCTGGGTCACGGGGAAGGCGTCGATGAGGCGGTTGATGGTGCCGGCGGCGCCGGTGGTGTGCAGGGTGCCGAACACCAGGTGGCCGGTCTCGGCGGCTTCGACGGCGGACTCGATGGTTTCGAGGTCGCGCATCTCGCCGACGAGGATGACGTCGGGGTCTTGTCGCAGGGCGCGGCGGAGGGCCTCGGAGAAGGCGGGCACGTCGTTGCCGACGCCGACCTCGCGCTGGTTGATGATGGATTTCTTGTGGGGGTGGTAGTACTCGACCGGGTCTTCGATGGTGATGATGTGGCGGTCGAGGTTCTCGTTGATGTGGTTGATCATCGAGGCGAGCGTGGTGGTCTTGCCCGAGCCGGTGGGCCCGGTGACCAGGAAGAGTCCGCGGGGCCTGCGGATGAGCTCGGTGACGATCTTGGGCAGGCCGATGGTCTCGATGTCGAGCAGGCGGGTGGGGATCCGCCGGAGGACGAGGGCGGTGGCGCCCTTTTGTTTGAAGATGGACACGCGGAAGCGGGCGGAGTTGTCGGGGTCTTCCATGTCGCCGTAGGCGAAGCCGAAGTCGGACGAGCCTTCTTCCTGGAGCTCGTTCTGGCAGCGCTCGGGCGCGATGGCCTTCATGAGCGAGACGGTGTCGGCGGGTTCGAGGCTGCGGGTCTTGAGCTCGATGAGCCGGCCGGACATGCGGACGGTGGGGGGCTTGCCGACGGTGAGGTGGAGGTCGGAGGCCTCCTGCTTGATGACGGTGTCGAGCAGGCGGTCGATGTGGAATGCGGACATGCGTCCTCCGTGGGGTCGTCGTTGTGGGGGTGGGCGCGGCCGAGCCGCGGCGGAGCGGGGCGGGGCTTAGGCGGCTTCTTCGTCTTCGACGGCGCCTTCGACCTGGGCGATGCGGGCGATCTCGGAGAGGGTGGTCATGCCGGAGAGGACTTTGAGGCGGCCGTCGCCGAGGAGGTCGCGCATGCCCGAGTCGAGGGCGGCCTTGCGGAGCTGGCTGACCGAGGCGCGGTTGAAGGCGAGGTTGCGGAGCTCGGCGTTCATGAGCATGAGCTCGTAGACGCCGCGTCGTCCGCGGTAGCCGGAGCCGCCGCAGCGGGAGCAGCCGACGGGCTTGTAGATGGTGTGGCCTTCGAGGTCTTCGGGCTTGATGCCGGTGAGGGCCATGAGGCGGGGGTTGGGCTCGAGGTCGGGCTCCTTGCACTCGTCGCAGAGCACGCGGACCAGGCGCTGGGCGAGGACGGCTTGGATCGAGCTGGCGACGAGGAAGGGCTTGAGGCCCATGTCGATCAGGCGGGTGATGGCCGAAGGGGCGTCGTTGGTGTGGAGCGTGCTGAAGACCATGTGGCCGGTGAGGGCGGCCTGGACGGCGACCTCGCCGACCTCTTTGTCGCGGATCTCACCGACGAGGATGATGTTGGGCGCTTGGCGGAGCATCGACCGCAGGATCATGGAGAAGGTCAACGGCGGCTTCATATTCATGTTGACCTGGCACTGGTTGATCCCTTTGAAGTTGTATTCGACGGGGTCTTCGGCGGTGATGATCTTGATGTCGGGCCGGTTGAGCTCGTTGAGGGCCGAGTAGAGCGAGGTGGTCTTGCCCGAGCCGGTGGGGCCGGTGACGAGGAAGATGCCGTTGGGCCTGCGGATGATTTCGTTGAAGGTTTGGAGGGTGTCTTCGGCCATGCCCAGGCGTTCTAGGCCGAGCTGGGCGGCGTCGGGCCGGAGGATACGCAGGACGATGGATTCGCCGTGGTAGACGGGGCAGAACGAGACGCGGAAGTCGATGACGTCGGGCCCGATGCGCATCTTGATGCGGCCGTCTTGGGGGATGCGTCTTTCTTCGACCTTGACGCCGGCGAGGATCTTCAGGCGTGCGGTGACGGATCCCTGGGTGCGTTTGGGGATGCGGTCCATCTCTTGGCAGACGCCGTCGATGCGGTAGCGGAGTCGGACGCGGTCTTCGAAGGGCTCGATGTGGATGTCGGAGGCTCTTCGTCGGCAGGCCTCGCCGATGATCTGGTTGACCAGCTTGATGATGGGGCCCTGCTCGCCCTCGGCCTCGTCGCCGGCGGCGTCGACGTCGATGGACGAGTCGAGGCTGGAGTCGAGGGAGGCGTCGAGGCTGGAGTCGACGCTGAGGTCGCGGGTGAGCTGGTCGATGCTGGCCTGGGTCTCGGATAGGACGTTGTCGAGGTACTCCTTGATCTTGCCCTTGGCGCCGAGGGAGGGCTCGACGTCGACGCCGAGGCGGAACTTGAGGTCGTCCATGGCCGTGAGGTCCATGGGGTCGTGGACGACGACGCGGAGCTTGTTGCCGTCTTTGCCCAGGGGCAGGACGAGGTACTTCTTCATGACCTCCTTGGGGATGAGGTCGAGGTTCTCGCGGCGGACGGCGTCGGGCTGGTCGAGGTCGACGTAGGGCATCGACAGCTGGGAGGCCAAGGCCTTGGCGACGTCGGACTCGCTGGCGTAGCCCAGGTCGATGAGGGTTTCGCCCAGGCTCTTGGCCGAGCCCTCGGCGATGCGCTGGGCTTCTTTGAGCTGGTCGTCGCTGATGACCTTCCAGTCGCGGAGGATCTGGCCGAGGTTCTGTCGCTTTTTAGACATGGATTGCCAGGGGTTTGCGGCCGTGGTCGGCGGGGGTGGTCGGCCGGGGTGATCGGCGGGGGAGTCGGACGGCCGAGCCGGCCGGGGCGGGGGTGGGCGACGTCCGTGTGTCCTGGGCGCGGGGGCCAAGGGGCAGTGTGCGGCCCGCGGGGTTCCGTGCGGCGCCGGTGCTCGGAACGAGCCGGTCGATTATGAGGGCCCAGACAGGCCCCGGCAAGGGCTTGGTGGGGCGTAGACTCGCGCGGGGCGGCGCACGCATGGACCAGAACCCTTCCAAGCCGGTGATTGGCGTGCTGGGCGGCCCCGGCGCGGGCAAGTCATACGTGGCGCAGCGGCTGGCGGGCCTGGGTGGGCTGGCGATTGACGCCGACGCCCTCGGGCGAGGAGCGCTGGAGGCCTCGGAGGTTCGCGGGGCCTTGGCGGAGCGCTGGGGGCAGGCGGTGGTGGGGCCGGAGGGGACGATCGACCGGTCGGCGGTGGGGCGGATCGTGTTTTCTTCGCCGGAGGACCGGGCCTGGCTCGAGGGGCTGGTGCATCCCCGGGTGCGGGCGGGCCGCGCGGCGTTGCACGAGCGAGCCCGTACGGACGAGTCGGTCCGGTTCGTGGTGGAAGACAGCCCGCTGCTGCTGGAGTCGGGTTTGGCCGAGTCGTGCGATGTGTTGGTGTTTGTGGACGCGTCGCGGGAGGTACGGCTGGCCCGGGTGGCCGAGCGCGGGTGGGACGCGGCGGAGCTGGATCGACGGGAGTCGGCGCAGGCGTCGCTTGACACCAAACGCCGGGCTGCCGACTATGTGGTCCGCAACGACGGGGACGAGCCCGCCCTCGCGGCCTCGCTCTCCGAGATGCTCCGTCGGGCGCTGTCCCCGACCGATTCCCCACCACGCCAAGCGGGTTCGGCCTTCTGAGAGGGGGGCCTTTGGGAACGCGAGACCTCGCGTCCCCTGCGTGCACGCCCGCTTGAGCCTGTTCGACCGCCGCCGTCCCGCCTGTTCGTCGTTGGGCACGGCCACCTCCCCTTTATCGCATTTCGCCGGCCGCACCTCTGTCCCCCGGAGCCGTCTCCCGATGGCGAGCAAGACCCGTTCCCGCAAGAAGTCGTCTTCGAAGAAGTCGTCGAGCCGAGGCTCGCAGGGCCCGAAGATCACGCCCGAACAGCAGGCGGCGATCGACGCCGAGAACGAGCGCCGGTACGAGCAGGCCAAGGCCGACGAAGAGCTCACCGTCGCCGACCTGCAAGAGATGGACCTCGACGGCCTGGCGCGGGTCGCCAAGGGCGAGGGGCTCGAGGCCGACAAAATCGAGGGCCTCAACAAGCCGTCGCTGATCTTCGAGATCTTGCAGACCCACTCGGCCGGCCAGGGGCTTATGTACGGCGAGGGCGTGCTCGAGATCCTGCCGGACGGGTTTGGGTTCCTGCGCAGCCCCGAGAACAGCTACCTGGCGTGCCCGGACGACATCTACGTGTCGCCCTCGCAGATCCGGCGGTTCGGGTTGAAGGTGGGGCACGTGGTGCAGGGCGCGATACGCCCGCCGAAGGAATCGGAGCGCTACTTCGCGCTGCTGCGTGTCGACGCGATCAACGGCCGGCCGCCGGCGGACCTGCACAACCTGACGGACTTCGAGTCGCTTACGCCGTTGCACCCGCGCGAGCGTTTCATCATGGAGACCGACGAAGAGAACATGGAGATGCGGATCGTCGACTTGGTGTCGCCGGTCGGCAAGGGTCAGCGGGCGCTGGTGGTGGCCCCGCCGCGCACGGGCAAGACGGTGCTGCTGCAGAAGATGGCCAATTCGATCATCCGCAACTACCCCGAGGTGCGGGTGTTCGTGCTGCTGATCGACGAACGCCCGGAAGAAGTCACCGATTTCCGGGCCAACACGCCGGACGAGGTCGAGGTGGTGGCCTCGACGTTCGACGAGAACAGCGCGCGTCACGTGCAGGTGTGCGAGATGGTTTCGGAGAAGTCCCGCCGGGCCGTGGAGTACGGCGACCACGTGGTGATCCTGATGGACTCGATCACGCGGATGGCCCGCGCGTACAACAGCGAGATGCCGCACTCGGGCAAGATCCTGACCGGCGGCCTCGACTCCAACGCGCTGCAACGGCCGAAGAAGTTCTTCGGCTCGGCCCGCGCCATCGAGGGCGGCGGCAGCCTGACGATCATCGCCACGGCGCTGGTGGATACGGGCTCCAAGGCCGACGACATCATCTTCGAAGAGTTCAAGGGCACGGGTAACAGCGAGCTGCACCTGGACCGACGGCTGGTGGAGAAGCGGGTGTACCCGGCGATCGATATCGCGGCGTCGGGCACGCGTCGCGAGGAGCTCTTGATGGACCCCAACGAGCTGAAGCTGGTGTACCGGCTGCGGAAGGTGCTGGCGGATATGAACGTGGTGGAGGCCATGGAGCTGCTCAAGAGCCGTCTGAAGAAGTCGCGCTCGAACGCCGAGTTCCTGCTCACGATGAGCGCGGACCTGTAAACCGACCCAGGGATCGCGGCCCTGGTTTGGGCCGCCGGGAGTGATGCGATGATTTACGCCTTGATCGGCGGCGCCGTGTTCTTGGTGCTGCTGCTTGTCGTCGTTTTCTATGGCGTGGCGGTGTACAACCGGCTGGTCCAGCTGCGGGAGCGTACGCGCAACGCCTGGGCCCAGATCGACGTGCAGCTGCTGCGTCGTCACGACCTGATCCCGAACCTGGTGGAGACGGCCAAGGGCTACCTCGACCACGAGCGCGAGACGCTCGAGGCCGTGATGGAGGCACGGGCCAAGGCGACCCAGGCGCAGGTGAACCTGGGCGGCGACCCGACCAACGCCGGCGCCATGCGCGACCTGGCGGCGAGCGAGGGCCTGCTCACCGGGGCCCTGGGCAAGCTGATGGCGGTGGTCGAGGCGTACCCCGACCTCAAGGCCGACCAGAACATGCAGCAGCTCTCGGAAGAGCTCACGAGCACCGAGAACAAGGTCGCGTTTTCCCGCCAGGCGTTCAACGACTCAACCAACACGTACAACGCGTACAAGCAGACGTTCCCGCCGGTGCTGTTCGCCAACGTGCTGGGCTTCAAGGACGCCGAGTACTTCGAGGTGAAGGACGAGGCGCAGCGGGCGGCGCCGAAGGTCAGCTTCTAATCCGCGTGTGGCGGGTCGGCCCGGCGCAGGGGTGACCCCGCGCGTGCGGGGCCTCGTGTTCGCCACCTTCCGGGGTCGGGGCGGCGATGGACTTCTTCGATCACCAAGACCGGGCGAAGCGCAACTCCGGGCGCCTGGTCCTGCTGTTCGGCCTGGCGGTGCTGGGCACGATCGTCGCCGTGTACGCGGCGGCGGCGGTGCTGTTTGGGGTGATGTCGCGCACCAACACGAAGGGATCGACGGGCGGGCGCGCGGTGGCGCCTTCCGAGTCTGGCGTCGACCTCTGGGACCCCGGGCTGTTTGCGCTGGTCGCCGTCGCGACGGGCGGGGTGATCGGCGCGACGTCGCTGGTGAAGACGCTGCAGCTCCGGGCCGGCGGGGGCTCGGTCGTGGCGGCGATGCTGGGCGGGCGCTTGGTGCCGCGCGAGACGACCGACCCGGGCGAGAAGGTTTTGCTGAACGTGGTGGACGAGATGGCGATCGCCTCGGGCACGCCGGCGCCGCCGGTGTACTTGATGGATGGCGAGGCGGGGATCAACGCGTTCGCGGCGGGGTACGCGGTGGACAAGGCCGTGATCGGCGTGACGCGCGGCTGCGTGGACCGGCTGACGCGCGACCAGCTCCAGGGCGTGATCGCCCACGAGTTCAGCCACATCCTGCACGGCGACATGCGGATCAACATCCGGCTGATCGGGTTGATCCACGGGATCGTGGCGCTGTCGGTGATCGGCTGGGTGGTGATCCGCTCGATGCTGTACACGCCGGTGCGGCGGCGACGTTCTTCGAGCGGCAAGAACGAGGGCGCCGGCAAGCTGGCCTTCTTGGCGTTTGGCGTGGCGCTGATCGTGATCGGTTCGGTCGGCCGGTTGTTCGGGATGCTGATCCAGTCGGCGATCTCGCGCCAGCGGGAGTTCTTGGCCGACGCGGCGGCCGTGCAGTACACGCGCAACCCCGACGGGATCGCCGGGGCGTTGGCGGTGATCGGCGGGCTGAAGGAAGGCGCGCGGGTGGAGGACCCGCAGGCGGCCGAGGTGCGGCACATGCTGTTCGCCAACGGGGTGGTGAGCGCGATGAGCAGCGCGTTCGCGTCGCACCCGCCCTTGAAGGAGCGGATCGCGCGGATCCATCCGCAGATGGCCCACGAGGTCGGCGCCGGAAGTTCGCATGCGGCTGGTGGTTCGGGCTCTTCGGGATTGGCGATGGGGTTTGCCGGAGAAGAAGGTGATGCACGCCCTGGGCCTGTTGCGCCGACCACGCCGGCGGTGCAGGCGGTCGGCGAGGTCGACCCCGAGCACGTGGCGTATGCGCGGGAGCTGTTGGCGCAGGCGCCGGGCATCTTGGTGCGGGCGGCGGACTCGGCGTTCGGCGCGCGGGCCGTGGTGTATGCGTTGCTGCTGGATCGCGGCGACGAAGGCAGCCGCCGAGAGCAGTTCGCGGCGCTCGAGCGCACGGCCGACCCGAAGGTGCTCGAGTTGACGCGTGCGCTCGAGGGCGCGGCGCTACGGCTGCCGGTGGAGGCGCGCCTGCCGGTGCTCGACCTGACGTGGTCGTCGCTGGCGGCTCTCAGTCCGGGGCAGGCCAAGGCGTTTATGGGGTCGATCGATGCGCTGATCGAGGCCGACCAGCGCCTGGAGTTGTTCGAGTGGTCGCTTCGGCGGCTGGTGCGTCGGCGGATGGCCGCGGGCGGGCGCGAGGCGCCTAAGACGTTCCGTTTGACGGCGGTGGGGGACGACCTCAAGCGTGTGGCGCTGGCCTTGGCGGCGGCGGGCGATCGGCGGGACGACCCCGACGCGGCGTCGCGGGCGTATCAAGCCGCCGTGGCCGAGGCTGGGTTGGCCTTGGGGGCGCCGCCCGAGCCGCCGAGCGCGCAGCAGCTCGATACGGCGCTGGATCGGCTGTCGCGGTTGCGGCCGTCGGACGCCCGGGTGGCGCTGCGGGCGCTGGCCAAGGCGGTGTCCGAAGACGGCCGGGTGACGCCTTCGGAGGGCGAGCTGCTGCGGGTCGCGGCGGAGTCTTTGGGAGCTCCGATGTCGCCGTTGCTGCCCGGTCAGCCGGTGGTGTGAGGGGGGGGCTCGTCGGAACCTGGGGAGGGCACGCGGAGGTTACGCGTCGTCCGTTTGTGGCTTACGCCGTTCGCGCAGCATGCTTAGGCCGGTGCATCCCAAGGCGAGTAATGCCAGGGCCGAAGGCTCGGGAATTGCTCCCGGCAGATCGCTGATGAGTAGCCCTTGGCCGGTATCGCCCGCGGCGATGGCTACGCCGGGTTGAGTCTCGAACGCCCAATCGACGATCCACAGCTGACCGCCCGGAACGCTGGCTAGAACTTGCAGCCAGCCGAAGTGTCGGGTGCCGCCCAGAACTTCGGACCCAAATTCAAAGCCGACGAATGCGGGTGTCGGGGGAAAATTGAAGAAGCCCGGGTCGCCCACGGGGCGCAGGGTGTATCCCAGGTTTGCGAATGCGCTGATGCTGGCCCCCCCATAGACTTGGTCTGTGGTGGTGCTGGTCGCATCCACTAGGAAGCCATTCGAGAGCGCCGAGGCGTATCCGAAGCCGGTGACTGGCTCGGTCCGGGCGGTGAACCCCACGAAGGACCCGGGGTCTGCATTCACATTTGGATTGCCGTAGTTGCCGGGGACCTTGGACACACTGATGTACTGGCCACCGCTAAAGATGTAGTTCCTCAAGAACAAGTCGGCGATGCCGTACGAGTAGCCGGTAACGGCGCTGTCCTCGTCGATATCGAAGAAGAAGCTGCCCGCGGTTGGGACATCGATGTTGCGTGAGGCGCCGGAATACGCGACCTGCGCCATTGCGGAAGTACTTGTGCCGACAAAGCTCATCGCGGTTGCGATCAATCGGTACCGACTCAGGCGGTCGGGATTGGAGTCGCTCGCAGCGCTGCCGCTGGCGGGTACGTTTTTCATGTTGTCCTCCGGAGATCGGCTCCGTGTGGAACGTAGTCGTAGCGCTTGCTGCTTCCAAGTCGCTTTGCACAAGATCAACGGAAGCTCACACGTTTGCCACATCTATTGCGCTTGTTTGCTACGCCCGGGCGCATCGAGAACCTCGTGGCAAGTGGCCGTGTGTGGGTTCTTGGCGACGTCGTGTTGAGCGCAAGAAAAAACCCGCGGGGTCGCCGCGGGTTTTTCGTGGTTGCGTTTGGCATCACGGGCGAGACGCCCGTGCCACCAGAGCAGCGTCGTCGCCGAGGCTTACTCGGGCGCGGGCTGGGTGGCGCCGTCGTCGCTGGCGGCGGGGGCGGCCGGCTCGGCGGGGGGCGCCGGGGGCGAGGCGGCGCCGAAGCCGTCGGGCTTGAGGGCGTCTTCGTCGGTGGTGAGCAGCCCGCCGGCCATGACGCCGAAGGCGGAGAGGATGATCAGGACGTTGCGGGCGTTGGCCGTAATCATTGCCAGGTTTGTCGCTTCGCGATCTCGCGTGGCGGCGACTTTCTTGGCCTGGAGCACGGCTTTCTCCTTGGCAGCGTCTTTCTTGACCTGCTCGGAGAGGCTTTCGTTGACGGCCTTGATCTTGTCTTGGACGGCCTTCTTGGCGGTCTCGTCTTCGCCGGCCTCGGCCATCTCGATGTCTAGCTTGGCGAGCTCACGCTTCTTGAGGTCTTTGAGGTCGATCTTCTCGATCGCGGCGTCGTACTTAGCGCTAATCCAACCGCTGCGCAGCTGCGTGGGCAGTCCGAGGCTGCCGGTCATCACCAGCACGGCGGTGAGGGCGAAGAGCCCGATGCCGTAGGAGCGTGCGGGGATCTGGATGATGCCCAAGCCGTAGAGCAGGGCGGGCACGCCCAAGAGGATCTGCACGCCGACGGCGACGGTGCCGATGATCGTGAAGCCGACGTGGGCCCACATGACGATCATCTGGACGACGAGCAGGGCGCAGTAGCCGACGGCGCCGAGGAGCAT
>JBCCXV010000051.1:0-10790 GCA_039191195.1 Planctomycetota bacterium | reverse complement strand
GGTTCTTGCGCACCCGCTGCTCGATCGCCTTGCGGTGCTTGGCCGCCATCATGTCGATGAAGTCGACCACCACCAGCCCGCCCAGGTCGCGCAGCCGCAGCTGCCGGCAGACCTCGTCGGCGGCCTCCTTGTTCGTCTCGTACGCGTTGGTCTCCGCGTCGCGGGCGCTGCGGCTCTTGCCCGAGTTCACGTCGATCGCCACCAGCGCTTCGGTCTGGTCGATCACCAGCGCCCCGCCCGACGGCAGCGGGCTCTCCCGGGCCGAGATGTGGTCGATCTGCCGCTCCAGGTCCTTCCGGTAGAACAGCGGGACCGCGTCGTTGTAGTACACCACCTCGGTCTTGCCGCGCGGGGCCACCACGGCCAAGAAGTCGCTGATCTGCCGGGCCACGTGAGGGTTGTCGCATACCACCCGGGCCACGTCGTTGGTGAACACGTCGCGCAGCGTGCGGATCACCAGGTCCGACTCGGAGTACAGCTCGCCGGCCCCCCGGATCTGGTTGCGTTTGCGTTCGATGCTCTTCCACAAGCGTTGGAGGTAGGCCATGTCGCGCTTGAGGTCGGTCTTGGATTGCCCGACGCCGGCCGTGCGGATGATGAAGCCGAAGCCCTCGGGCGGGTCGAGCTCCTTGAGCAGGTCGCGGGTCTCCCGCCGGGCGTCGTCGTCGTCGACCTTGCGCGAGACCCCGAGCTTCGACATGTGCGGCATCATCACGACGTACCGCCCGGGGATCGACAGGTAGCTCGTGAGCGTCGGCCCCTTGGTGCCCAGGCCTTCCTTGAGGACCTGCACCAGGATGCTCTGGCCGCGCTTGAGGCACTTCTGGATGGGCGGGCGGTCGCGCCGGGCCGTCTTCTTGCCGACGCGCTCGAAGGCCTCTCGGTCTTCGCCGGGGAAGTACATCGGGTGCAGGTCGGTCACGTGCAGGAAGCCGTTGCGCTCGAGGCCGAAGTCGACGAAGGCGGCCTGGATCGCGGGCTCGACGTTGAGCACCTTCCCCTTGTAGATGTTCGAGACGTGGCTCTGCGACGACGCGCGTTCTTGGAAGAACTCTTCGAGCAGCCCGTCGCGCGTGATGGCGATGCGGGTCTCTTCGCCGGGCAAGGCGTTGACGATCATTTCGATTTCAGACACAGGGTTCTTTCGGGGTTGCGAGGGATCGCGCGGCGAACGTGGCTTAGCGCCGCCCGGTGCGCGGCGCGACGCGATCGACCTCTTCTCTCAGCAGGTTGTGGGCTTCGCGGGGCGAGTCGATCGCCCCGGCGCGGCGGGCCAAACGCTGGCACTGCGCCAGGCTGACCGACCGCACGACTTGTTTGACAGACGGGATGGCCGGGGGCGTCACCGACAGCGACCGCAGCCCCAGGCCGAGCAAGAGCATGGTGTACTCGCGGTCGCCCGAGAGCTCGCCGCACAGGCTCACGTGGACGCCCGCGCGGTCGGCGGCGCGCACGACCTCGCGCACCAGACGGACCACAGCCGGGTGCGCCCCCGAGTACAGGCTGGCGATCCGCTCGTTGCCGCGGTCGACCGCGAGCGTGTACTGGATCAGGTCGTTGGTGCCGATCGAGAAGAAGTCGACCTCTTGCGCAAACGCCTCGGCCTGCAGCGCCGCCGAGGGCACCTCGATCATCATGCCGATCTGCAGCGCGCGGTCGTACTCGATGCCCGCGTCTTCCAGGTCCTCCATCACGTCTTGCAGCACCATCTTGGCCTGCCGCAGCTCGAGCATGTTGGAGATCAGCGGGAACATCACCTTCATCGGGCCCAGCGTCGAGGCGCGGAGCACGGCCCGCAGTTGGGTCTTGAACAGGCCCAGGTGCTGCAGGCACAGCCGGATCGACCGGCAGCCCAGGAATGGGTTGCGCTCGTCGCGCACCAGGCCCGGCACGCTCGGCGGCATCTTGTCGGCGCCGAGGTCGATCGTGCGGATCGTCAGCGGGCGCCCGTCCAGCCGGCGGATCGCGTCGGCGTAGGCGTCGTACTGCTCGTCTTCGCTCGGCGCGGTGTCCGAGGCCAGGAACAGGTACTCGGTGCGGTACAGGCCGATGCCCACCGCGCCCATCGCCAGGGCGTCGTCGATCTCCGACGGGAACTCGATATTGCCCAGGAGCTCGATCGTGGCGCCGTCGCGCGTCTCGGCGGGGAGTTCTCGGGTTTCCAGGAGCGACCGCGCCTGCTCCTGGGCCCGGCGGGCGGCGCCGCGGTACTCCAGCAGCGTGGCGGCGTCGGGCGCGATGATCACCTCGCCCCGGTCGCCGTCGATGATCAGCGTGTCGCCAGCGGACACGGCCTCGGTGAGTGCGCCCAGACCCACCACCGCCGGGATGCCCAGCGCGTGGGCCAGGATCGCCGTGTGGCTGGTCTTGCCCCCGGCGTCGATGGCCAGGGCGCGCACGTGCCGCCGGTCGAGCGAAGCGGTCTGGCTCGGCGTCAGGTCGTGGGCCACCACCACGGCCCGCTGGTCCAGGTCGGCCAACGACGACTTCGGCCCGCCCACCAGGTGCTTGAGCACCCGCCGGCGGAGGTCGTCGAGGTCGGCCGCACGCTCCCGGAAGAACGGCTCTTCGTTGGCCAGGAACGTCTCGGCCAGGCCCTGCAGCGCCGCGTGCGCCGCGTAGTCGGCGGTGACGTGCTCGTTCTCGATGGGCCCGCGCATCCGCTCACGCAGCGACGGGTCGCGCAGCATGCCCAGGTGGAAGTCGAAGATCCGGGCCAGCTCGTCGCCCAGGCGCTCGCGCGTGCGGTCGCGCACGGCTTCGACCTCGTCGGCGGCGGCGGCCAGGGCTTCGTCCAGCCGTTGGACCTGGGCCGGGCTCTCCTTCGCCGGGGTCTTGCGCCGGGGCACGGACCGGTCGCCGGCGTCGTAGACGAACGCGCGCTCGATCGCCACGCCGGGCGAAACGGGGATGCCGCGTAGGGTCTGCATGGTCCGTCCTTGGCGGGCGTCGCCAACAGTCGGCGGGCCCGGGGTCGATGGCGAGGGGGCGCGGGCGCCCCGGTTTACAGCCGCGCGGCCTTGCGCAGCGCCTCGACCCGATCCGTCTTCTCCCAGGTGAAGGTTTCGTAGCTCTTGCCGTTCACGGTCACCTTGCCGGGCTTGCGCCCGAAGTGCCCGTGGGCGGCGGTGGGGGAGAAGATCGGGGCCCGCAGGCCCAGGTGGTCGAGGATGCCGCGCGGGGTCAGCGGGAACGTCTTCCGGACGATCCGCTGGAGGTCCGCGTCGGGCAGGCGGCCGGTCTCGTAACTGTCGACGTGGATGGAGGTGGGCTCGGCCACGCCGATGGCGTAGGAAAGCTGCACCTCGCACACGTCGCACAGCTGCGCGGCGACCAGGTTCTTCGCGATGTAGCGGGCCATGTAGGCCGCCGAGCGATCGACCTTCGACGGGTCTTTGCCCGAGAAGGCGCCGCCGCCGTGGCGGCCACGGCCGCCGTAGGTGTCGACGATGATCTTGCGTCCGGTCAGGCCCACGTCGCCGTGCGGCCCGCCGATCTCAAACTGTCCGGTGGGGTTCACGTGGATCTTCGCCTTGCCCTTGCCCTCGAGCTTGAACAGCTTCTTGGGCATGACCGGCGCGATCACGTGCTCGATGATGTGCTTCTTGAGCTCGGCCTGCTTGCGCTTGCCGTTCCACTCGGCCGTGTGCTGGGTCGATAGCACCACGGTGTCGATGCGCAGCGGCTTGTGGTCGTCGTCGTACTCGACGGTGACCTGGCTCTTGGCGTCGGGCCGTAGGCCGGGGATCACGGGGTTCTTCTTGGCCCGCAGGTCGGCGTGCTTGCTGACCATCCGGTGCGACACCGCGATCGGCAGCGGCATCAGCTCGGGGGTCTCCCGGCAGGCGAAGCCGAACATCAGGCCCTGGTCGCCGGCGCCGTCCCGGTCCACGCCCATGGCGATGTCCGCCGACTGGCTGTGCATCGTCCGGATCACGCCGCAGGTGTCGGCGTCGAACTTCATGCCCAGGTCGCCGACGTAGCCGATCTTGCGGATCGTCTCGCGGACCGTGTCTTCGGCGTCGTTGAGGGCGTGGATCGCCTTGTCGTTGTGGACGGTGATCTCGCCGCCGACCATGACCAGGCCGGTCGTGCAGAACGTCTCGCACGCGACGCGGGCCACGGGGTCCACCGCCAGCAGGCTGTCGAGGATCGCGTCGGACACCTGGTCGGCCACCTTGTCGGGGTGGCCCATCGAGACGGATTCACTGGTGAAGAAGTAGCTCATCGTGGCGCGGGGGGTCCAAACGGGTCTGTCGAAGCCGCCTATCGCGGCCGAATCCGGGCGTGCTCCGGCGGCCTCGGGAGGCCTCGGGAGGCCAAGGCCGGGGAGTTGTAGATCGGACAACAAGTTACGGCAAATGACCGCGCCCGGACATTCGCGGCCCCCGGTCCGATAAAGGGCGTCTGGCGCACGGGTTGGGCGCCGCCGCGCACCCGGGCCGATAAGCCGCCACAGCCGCTGATCCCTTCTACTCGCCCTTTGACGGAGCTGCGCCGTGGCCCACGACACCGAGGTCGCGTCCTCCCCATCCCTCGCCTCGCCGGACCGGCTTGGCGGCTCACGCCGTCAGCTCGAGTCCGTGCTCGACCGCGCCCGCGACGAGCGCCTGCGTATGGCCCGGCTGGTCAAGAGCTACGAGGGCCGCCTGGCCCAGGCGTCGGTGCCCGCGACCGCCGAGACCGTCGCCCGGCTCACCGACCAGATCGAGACCCTCGGCCGGGCCGTCGAAGAGCGTTTCGCCCGTCTGGAAGACGCCGAGCTCGACATCGCCCGGCGGGAAGCACGGCTGAAGGAACTCGAACACTCCGCCGCCGAGGCGACCCGCGCCCTGGCCGACGAGGTCCGCCGGGCCCAGGGCTTCAAGGACCACATCGACGCCGCCAAGCAGCACGTACGGCTGTCGGCCGGCGCCGTGGTCGAAGACGTCAAGGCGGCGCTCTCGGGCTTCGAGGGCCCCATCGCCGAACAGCTCGAACGCCTACAGAAGATCGAAACGAGCGTCGAGGACCGGGTCCAGAGCGTCGAGCGTTTGATCGAAGACCGCGTCACCGGGCTGCTGTCGCGGGCCGGCGCCGACGCCGAGTCGGCCCTCGCCCCGGTGCAGGACCGCCTCAAGAAGTTTGCCCTGGCCCAGGCCAAGGCGCTCGGCGACGAGGCCCGCCAGCACCGCGACGCGCTCAACGCCACCGCCCTAAAGAAGGTCTCGGAGCTCGACTTCGACGTCGAAGAATCCATCCGCCCGATCGCCGAGCGGTTCACCCAGGAAGTCACCGACGCCACGGAGGCGGTGGACGGCCTGGTCGCCGAGCTGCGCGAACAGATCACCCTGGCCGCCGAGCAGCAGGCCGAGACGGTGCGCGAGCGGATGGAGCGCGCGGTCGAAGCGGCGGTGCAGCAAGCCGTCGCCGAGCGCATCGGCCCTTACCAGCAAGACGCCGAAGCCGCTGCCGAAGCCGCGGTCGAGTCGGCGATGGCGCGGCTGCGCGACGCCCAGGCCGAGCCCGTGGCCAAGGCCGAGGCCGAGGCCCGCCGGCTGATCGACTCGGCCTCCCGGGCGCGCGAACAGGCCGGCAAGGCCGTCGCCCAGCTCCGCCAGCAGGCCGAGACCGTCCGTCATGGCGTGACCGAGGCCGTCGACGCCGCGACACAGCAGATCGCCGGCAAGGCCGACCACCTGCACGAGGCGCTGGGCGCCGCGGTGGTGTCGGCGCAGCAGAAGGTCGACCAGGCCGTCGAGGGCTTGTCCGCCAAGCTGACCCGGCGTGGCCAGGAGATCGAAGACGGCTTGACCCAGAGCCTCTCCGACCGTGTTGCGACCTTGACCCTCAAGGCCGAGCAGGCCGCGGCCCGGTGCGCCGAGCAGTCGCGCCTGGCGCAGGACGTCGCGGCCAAGACCGCCGAGCTCGTCGGCGCCGCCCGCGAACGCCACGAGGCCTCGTCCGAAGAGTTCAGCACCAAGTGGCGCCAGCAGCTCGATTCGCTCGACGCGGCGATCCAACAGGGCCGCGATGCCTGGGAACGCGAGAGCGAGGCCGTCGCCCAGGGCGCCCGCAAGCAGCTCGCGCGCATCGGCGAGCAGGCCCGCCGCCTGACCGACGACGCCATCGACCAGTGCCGTCACCACCTGGAGTCGTCGCTGGCCGAGTTCCCGACGATGGCCGAGCAGGCCGCGCAGCAGGCCCAGGCCCAGGTCGACCGCTGGACCGCCGAGGCCGCCCGCCGCATGGACCGCACCGCCGACAAGCTCCGCGGCGACCTGTCCGGCTCCGTCGTCACCGCGATGGGCAAGGCCGAGGCCATCCTCGAGCGGTTCGACGGCCAGCTCGAAGAAAGGCTCAAGCTCGCTCGCGCCGAAGCCGGCGAAAAGCAGGCCCGCGGCGAGGCGCTGCTCCGCGAAGCCCAAGCCGAACTCGAACTCGCCGGCGAGAAGATCAAGGCCGGCTTGCGCGAGGCCTCGGTCGCCGCGATGGGCCGGGCCGACGAGCTGCTCGCCCGATACCGAGCGCAGCTCGAGGCGCAACTGCAAGAGGCCAGGGCCGACGCCGACCGCGCCGTCGATGCGTCGCTGCAAAACGTCGAGGCCCGGTTCACCGGCGCCGTGTCGGACGGCAAGTCCGCCGTCGATCACGCCCTGGGCGAGGCCGCTTCCCGGGTGTCCGAGTTGGAGGACCGCTCGCGTCAGGCCGCCGACCAGGCCCAGCAGGTGACCCAGCGGGTCGACCGGCTTCGCGGGCAGGTCGAGTCGGACGCCGCGGCGCTCGCCGGGGTGGTCGAAGAGTCCGCCGCCGAGGCCATCGCCAGGGGCCGGGCCCAGTTGCGCGAGGCGATCGAGCAGATCGGCTTGGAGGCGTCGTCGTCGGCCGAGGAAGCGGCGGCAACCGTCGGCGACCGCGCTTCGGGCGTGATCCAAGCCCTCCAGGCCAAGTGGGAGTCGTCGGCCGAGCGCGTGCGCGAAGCCGCCGGTCAGGTCGACGCCGAGATCGCGTCCCGCATCCAAGAAGTCACTCAACGGCTGGAAGCGCTCGGCGAAGAAGCCCAGCGGGCCACCGCCAGCTCGGCCGGCGTCGCCGAGAAGGTCCAGGCCGCGACCACCGAGTCGCTGCGGCACATGCACGACGCCGTCGCCGGGGCCGAGGCCGACGCCCGCAAGACCGTCGAGTCGGTGGTCGCCGACTTGGCCGGCCACGTCGCCTTCGAGGCCGAGACGGTGCGCAGCCGTTCGGCCGCCGAGCTCGAGGCCGTGGTCGAAGCGTCGATCCAACGGCTGGACGAGGCGACCACGCCGGTCGTGGAGAGGCTCGACCGCGCGGCCCAGGACGTCCAGCAGCGCGTCGCCGAAGCGGCCGACAACGCCGAGGCCAGCGCCCGCGACCGGGCCGATCGCGCGTCGCAAGCCGTCGCCGCCATCGTCGACACCGCCGAACGCGAAGCCGAACGCCGGGTCCGGGCGATGCGGGCCCGGGCCGCGCTCGCCATCGACGACGCCCGCCAGAACATCGAGGCCTCGCTCCCGGCCAAGGCCGACACCCAAGCCGATGCCGAGACCGAAGGCGGCCCGCAGATGGACCGCGAGTCGATCCGCCAATCGACCCAGGCCCTGGGCCAGCGTGTCCGCGACGGGCAGCGGAAGTCGGCGGCCTAAGGACCGCTTGCCGGGGCTGCGCTTACGTTTTCAGGGCCGGCGTGCTTACGCGGCGACGCCGTACTCACGCTCGGCTTGGCGCCAGTGGGCGGCTTCTTGGCCGGCGGGGCGGCCCATCGACTCCCAGATCGCGTACGCCCGGGCGGCGATCTCATCCTTGCCCACGACCACCGGCTTCAGCGGCGCCGTTTTCGGCTTCGAGGCGACAGGCGCCTGGGCCTGCACGACCACGGGCTCGGCGATCATCTCCGCCGGCGTGGCCTTGCGCTTGCGGAGGCTCAGCCCGCGGCGGGAGGGGGTCTTCTTGGTCTTGGTCTCGGTGGCGGCTTTGCGGGGGCTCATCGCGGGTCCTTCCGGTTGAGCGGGGTGGTTCGGAGGATGACGCCGGGCGCGACCGAGAGGACGCAGCCGGCGACGACCTTGCGGTTATCGGTCCATCGCCGCCGCGCGGGTTGAATCTCTGCCCGCAGAAATCGGGGGACCGCGCTCACCCCAGTGCGAGGACCCAACGACCCGGATTCAGCCCGCACTCACCCAGGATTCACCCCGCCTGGTGCTCGTCGAGCGCCGCCAGCACCGCCTCGGCGTGGCCGGGCACCTTCACCTTGTCCCACCGCTGTGCCACCTTCCCGCCGGGCGCGATGAGGTAGGTCGTGCGGTTCACGCCCATGTAGGTCCGGCCGTACATCGACTTCTCCCCGTACACGCCGTACTTCGTGCAGACCTTGGCGTCGGGGTCGGCGAGGATCGGGAAGTTCAGGCCGTGCTTGCCGGCGAACTTGGCCTTGCTCTTGACGTCCTGCGGGCTCATGCCCAGGACCACGGCGCCGCGTTTCTCGAGTTCGCCCTCGGCCGAGGCGTCCCGGAACTGGCACGCCTCCTTGGTGCAGCCCGAGGTGTCGTCCTTGGGATAGAAGAACAGGACGACCCATTGGGCGGCGTAGTCGGCGAGCTTGTGCTTGGCGCCGTCCTGGTCTTGCAGGGTGAACGCCGGGGCCTTGCGGCCGGCGTCGATGGGGCTGGGGGCTTCGGTGGCGGGCATGGTCGGGTTCCAGTGCGGGGTGAGGGTCGGCCGGTCGCCGGGAGCTTCGGCGGCCCCCGCCGGTTGGATTCAGCCCCTGGGGGCTTAGGCAAGCCGTCTTCGGATTTGGCCGACGATGCTAGTCTGGGCGGCTCGATCCGCCGAGGCCCGGCGGACGTACCCACCCCCAGGGCGCACCGCCCCCAGCCCCCGACGACCCGCAGCGAGGCCCGCACGATGAACCCCCGACGCGCCCTGATCACCGGTATTACCGGCCAAGACGGCTCCTACCTCGCCGAGTTCCTCCTGGCCAAGGGCTACGACGTGCACGGCATCGTCCGCCGGTCGTCCACCTTCGGCACCGAGCGCATCGAGCACATCTATCAAGACCCCCACGAGGCCGGTAAACGCCTGACCCTCCACTACGGCGACCTCTGCGACGCCAACGGGCTGTCCCGCATCATCTCCAACGTCAAGCCCACCGAGGTCTACAACGTCGGCGCCCAATCCCACGTGAAGGTCTCTTTCGAGCAGCCGCTTTACACCGGCGACGCCACCGGCCTCGGCGCCGCCAAGCTCCTCGAAGCCGTCCGCGAATACCAGGACGACTCGGGCTACGAGATCCGCTACTACCAGGCCTCGACCTCCGAGATGTTCGGCGGGATGCCCGAGTCCGCGCCCCAGTCCGAAGACACCCCGTTCCACCCCCGCTCGCCCTACGGCGTCGCCAAGCTCTACGCCCACTGGCTCACCGTGAACTACCGCGAGTCGTACGACCTCCACGCCTCCTGCGGCATCCTCTTCAACCACGAATCGCCCCGCCGCGGCGAGACGTTTGTCACCCGCAAGATCACCCGCGCCGTCGGACGCATCAAGCAGGGCCTCCAGAAGAAGCTGTACCTGGGCAACCTCGACGCCAAGCGCGACTGGGGCTTCGCCGGCGACTACGTCGAGCAGATGTGGATGATGCTCCAGCAGGACACGCCCGACGACTACGTCGTCGCGACCGGCGAAACCCACACCGTCCGCGAGTTCTGCGAGAAGGCCTTCGGCCGGCTCGACCTCGACTACAAAGACTTCGTCGAGATCGACCCCCGCTACTTCCGCCCGGCCGAGGTCGACCTCTTGCTCGGCGACCCCACCAAGGCCAAGCAGAAGCTCGGCTGGGTGCCCAAGACCAGCTTCCAAGAGCTCGTGGACATGATGGTCGACGCCGACCTCGAGCTCGCCTCCCGCGAGAAGACGCTCAAGGAAGCCGGCCACGCCGTGCCCGCCGTGTCGGGGTGAGCGGGACGGCGGTCGGGGCCGCACCGTGCGACCGGCCCGTAAATTCGGGTCGAGGTCTGCCGCAAGTACGGCTCCGTAGCGGTCTGTGAGAGAGTGGTGTGATGCGCTCGGCCTGATCCGGCCCGGCTAGCTCATGGCTCACGTGCGGTATTGTTCTGCTGCGCACCCGCGGGGAAAAGCCGTGCCGGATCCGTTGCACCAGGTCAACAAGGAGACGATCGAACTCGAAAGGATCGCGCGTGCGCAAGCTGCGAAGGAGCAGCGGGACTCGAGCAAGGTGAGACCTGCCAGCGACCAGAGCGCCACGTCGTCGAGCACCCGGTCAGGTCCGGAAGATGCTGGGGCCGACGTAAGTCCTGAGCGGAAGCGCGAGCAGACAGAGGCCCTCGATAGCGGTTCACTGAGTCAGAGGGCAAACAAAAAGAAGGCGCCGAAGAAGGGGTCAACAAGCGAGAAGGCGACAAAGAAGAAGGCGACAAAGAAGAAGGCGACAAAGAAGAAGGCGACAAAGAAGAAGGCGGTCAGGAGAAAGCCAGGCGAGAAGACCGGGACGCGAGGCTCAGCACATAATGCGTCAGATCCCACCCCCAGCGAACAGCCCTCTCACGATGCACCGACATCCGACCAGGCGACGGGCGGTGGCAAACTACCGAGCGCCAAAGAACTCCAGCAACTGCCTCGCTGGGCCGTCGCGGGCTACGCCGTACGGTGCGCGATGCGGGTCTTGCCCGCCACTTGTGCCCCCGGAGTTAAGGCGCCGTTTGGTTACTGGCCCGAAACGAAGGTCGCCGACTATCTATTAGCCGTGGACCTTGCGGCCGGGGTTTCGGCCGTCG
>JBCCXV010000050.1:0-10824 GCA_039191195.1 Planctomycetota bacterium | reverse complement strand
GCACCCGCAGTTCGCCTCGCCGCCGGGCTTGCGGCGCCCACGATCGAGACCGGCTGCGCTCGAGCCCCGCGGCCAACCGCCGCACCGAGTACGGAGACGCCAGCAGCGGCCACCCCGCCACGACCGCGTCCACGCAAGCGTGCGCTTCGTCCACGCCCGGGTGTTCGCCGGCGTACCGCTGCGCCGCTTCGACCGCTTCGCGGTACCGCGCCACCTCGGCCCGGCGGCGCGCCTTGCCCTGGACCGCCCGCAGCAGCGCCACGCCACGCCGCCAGTGGTCGAGCGACTCGGCCGACAAGCCGTCCGGTCCAGACGCCCACTGCGCCCCCATCGCCTCGGGGTCCGGGTCGTACCAGGGGTCGGCCTCCCGGGCCTCGGCGGACTCCTGCGCCGAAGCCCACTCGGGCTCTTCCGCCGCCGCCCGACCCAGCGCCAGCGCCTGCAGGCCGGCCTCCCCGCCCAGCGCTTGCACCGCCGACTGCACCGCCGAGGCGACCAGCGGCACGAAGCCGCGTTGCACGGCATAGCCGAGCCAGATCAACACGCCGAGTCTTGCGTCGCCAAAACGGATGGCCGCCCAGCGCGACCACGACCGCGCTTCGGATCGCGGCGCATCGCGCGGCGCCGCGGCGCCCACCCCTTGGCCCTGACCCAGGTCGACGCACGACAGCGCCCGGGCCGAGTCCGACGCCAACGGCGCCGCCACCGACGCCCACGCCGGCGAACCGGCCCAGGCCCAAGCGGCCGACGAAGGCGGCGTCGCCGGGTCCCAGTGACCCGAACCCCCGGCGCGACGCTCGCGCGGGTCGGGCTCGCGCGAAAAGCTCACGTGCCACCGCGACCCGGCCAAGTCCGCCACCGGCTCGCGCAGCCAACGCACCCGGTAGCCGTGGCGCCGACCCGCTTCGGCCAACACCACCGCCAACAGTTCGACCCCGTCGTGCTCGGCCCCGGCCAGGCAACTCCACCACCGGGCCCGCTGGGCGTGGAGCGGCGGCGGGGGATCGGGCGCATCGGGGATCGGGCGGTCATCCGGCGACGCGTCCCCCCGTCGCGGCTCGCGCACAAAACCGAACGACGCCTGGGCCAGCGACGGCGAGAGCGGCAGACGCTGCGTCAGCACGTCGACGCGCCCCGGGCTGGCCAGCAAACTCGGTTCGACCGAGAGCGACGCGCCCCGGTGCAGCACGTCGGCCCGGAGCGCTTCGACCCGCGCCCGGGCCATGGCCTTGGGCACGCCCAGGTACCGCAAACGCGTATTCAAGCCCCTCCGATCCGGGCGGTCGGCGAAGAGCACCGCCGTCTGCGACTCCTCGCGCACGCGCTCGAGCAGCCGCAGCGATCGGCGGTCGTCTTCCGGACGAATCGCGGCGGTCAGCACACGCCCGCGCTGCGGCCCCAGCTGCGTCTCGAAGCGTCGCACCAGCCGGCGCAGATCGAAGCCGGGCGCCCCCGGCGGCGTGTAGCCCAGGTCGACCACCACCGCCAACGCCACGGGCCGCTCCGAGGTGCGCAGCAGCGACGCCGCGAGCGAGCCGTCGGCCACACGCAACGCGTCGGCCGCCCAGGCCTGCGGGGTGTCGCCACGCCCCAGCGACGCGAGCGACGCCAGGCCGCCGCGCGACACCACCTCGAACCCGCTTTCGCGCAGCAGCCACGAGATCGACGACCGCAGCGGGATCGCTTCCGGCGCACCGGCGTCGATCGCTTGCGCTGCGCCCCCGTGCACATCCACCGCCACGGCCTCGGCGCGCGAACGCACGAGTTTGCGCAGGGCCTCGCCGGCCGAGGCCTCCTGATCTCGCACGAGCTCGACGAGCCGGGCCGCCACCGCCGCCGGTCGATCCGGGTCGACCTCAAGCGCCCCGCGCACGACACGCCCGGGCTTGCCCGAGGCGGATTCCCCCATCGGCGCCCCGGCCGGGGATTCCCCCGAGATCAACCGCAACGCCGACACCAGCCCGCGGCCGCAATCGAACACCGCGATCTTGGCGCAGCGGTAGCGCATCCGCCGCCAAAGGGCTTCGTCCACCCGGTCGATCGACGCGGCCCGGAACAGCGGCAGCCGGCCGGCCAAGCCGAGTTCCACCATGGCTTGCCGGAGCACCGTGGACGCCGGCCCGATCGAAGCCAGCCCCAGCGGCGTCGTCTCGCCGAGCTGCGGGAGCGAGGCGACCTCGTCCAGCCCCGTCGTGGGCGGGTCCCCGCGCGCGGCCCGCTGCGCTTCGGCCAGCCGGGTCTGAGGGAACCCGCAGCGGATCGACCCGCCGCTGCGCCGCAGCCGCGACGGCGCCAACAGGATCGTCGGGCCCGGGGTGCGCTCGTCGCCGGCCAGTCCCAGGGCCGTCCAGTCTTTGAGTTCCTGCAGGTCGGCGGGCTCGAGCAGCACGCGGCCGCTCCACCGCGCCGCGGCGCGCCAGAGGTCCACCTCGGCCTCGGCGCAGGCCGCCACCAGCACCGCCCCGCGTTCGCCGGGCTCGCGCGGCCAGGCGTCGAGGGCCGCGAGCGCTTGACCCGAACCCTCGCCGCCGGCGATCAGCACCGACGCCGAGCCTTCCAGCCAGGCTTCGACCGCGGCGACGCCCGCGTCGCGCTCGGCCAGGGTCAGCGCGAGCTCGACCCCGACGCGGCGCAGCACCTCGCGATCCCGGTAGGCCTCGACGATCCAGGCGCCGGGGCGCGAGCCCGCGGCCACCGCGGCCGTCACCGGACCCGGCGTTTCCGCCGCCGCCTTGAGCACCGCTTCCAGCCCCGAGACCAGCACCTGGCCGGCCTGGAGCGTGTACGCCGAGGGGTCGATCATCGCCCGTCAAGCTAACGCCCTCTAGGCTTCGGCGATGCCGCCCGAGGCCAACGCACCCTCCTCCAGACCCCCAGAAGCCCCCGCGCTGCGCATCGCCGGCGCCGGCTTGGTCAGCCCGCTCGGATTCGGGCTCTGGCCGACGTTCCAAGCGCTGTTGCGCGGCCGACGGATCACCGACCGCATGGCCCAGCTCGACGACGACACCGAGCCGTTGCCAATGGTCGCCGCCATCGGCGGGATCGCCCGGGCGCGCCACCCCGCGCTCGACCCCACCATCGAAATCGCCGAGGCCGCGGCACGCGAAGCCGCGCAAGACGCCGGCGTCCGCCTCGGACACGACACCCCGGTCTGGATCGGCTCCAGCAAGGGCGCCGTGCAGGCGATGCACGACTTCACCGACGCCGTCCACCAGGGACGCACCCCAAGGTGGCAATCACAAGCACCGGCCACGGCGCCGCACGCGGTGCTGTCCTACGAACTCCAACGGAGGCTCCGGGCCCCGGTCGCCGGCGTGTGCGCGGCGGCGTGCGCGTCCGGGTTGGTCGCCCTGCACTGCGCAGCCCAGGCCATGCGCCGAACCAACGGCCCGCGGTGCGCGGTCGTGCTGGGCGTCGACGCCGGTTTCGTGCCGTCGCTCATCGCCTCGTACCGCCGGCTGGGCGTGCTCGCACGCCCGCGTCACGGCGCGTATCAGCAACAACCCTTCTCGCGCGAGGCCCAAGGCTTCGTACTCAGCGAATCGGCCGCCGCCGTGGTGCTGACCGCCGAAGACCGCCCCACGCGCCAAGGGCCCGTGCTCGCCGCCGCCGCCATCGGCTGCGAAGCCCACGACATCGTCCGCCCGCCCGATCCACTCGCCGTGCAAACGCGGTTGCTCCAACGGGTCTGGCCTCGGCATGGCGTGGTCGTCGCCCACCACCCCCACGCGCCGGGCACGCCGGGCCACGACGCCGCCGAATGGGCCGCCCTCCAGCGGGTCGAGCACGACCACGGCGCCGATCCCGCCCCGCTCTACGCCGTCAAAGGTGCGCTCGGCCACAGCCTGGGCGCCTCGGGCATGGTCGCCCTCGCCATCGCCTGCGCGGCCATGCGGGCCAGACGCCTGCCGCCGATGCCGTGGCTGACGGGGGGAACGATCCAAGGCCTCGAAGGGAGAACCTGCGCCACGGCGCCCGTGCCGGTCGACACCGGGTCGCACCTCGTCAGCGCCGCGGGGTTCGGCGGGCACGCGGCGTCGGTGCGCATCGACCCGTGACCCCAGACGGCCTCGGATGGCCCCAGACGCGTAGCGCCGTCACGCGACCTCGTCCGCTCTTGCGGGGGGCTCACATACAGACTCATCGTGATGGCAGTGGCTTGCGCCGAGGCGCCGGGCAGTCGGGACACCGCCGCCGTTCCTCCTTCGGCGGCGATGACCCCAACGCTCGGTCAAGGCCGGGCTTCACGCGTGACCGCGAAGCACGCCCGTGCCCCCCTTGCTCCCTCCCCGGCCCCCCGCCGTGGCGCCCCGGCTGTCTTTCACCTGCGCCGCGCGTTCCTTCGGGGCCTGGGAACCGCCCAAAGGGTCCGGCTACGCCGGAAACAAACTCATCTTCCCCCGGGGATGCGATGCCTCAAGCCATACGGTGTGTGGGAAACGAACTCGGAAGAACAACCGAAAGAGCAAACGTCAGAGAGAACACGCGAACGCTGTTCCCTGGGTCAGGCCTCGCACGCACTATCTACCCTCGGGCGGGCAAACGCAAGGGTTTTATCGGCGGATTCCAGAAAGCCCGGCCCGGCACACCCTTACGTACTAGCCCGCATCACCCTCGGCGTGACCCCCGGCGGGTTCGGCCGGCCGAACTTCCACCACCTCGGCGCCCGGGAACGCGTCGAGCACGGCCCGGACCAGGGGAAGCTCCCCGGCTTTCCGCCGCAACTCGGCCTGTGGAGAAGCGCCCCCCGCAGACGACCCGGTCCCGCCCGCCGACGCCGCCAACTCGACCCGCGAGCGACGGCCGCTGCGGGCCCCCAACGCCCGGCCAAGGGCCTCCAGGCGCTCGGGCGTGACAAACCCCACGAGCCCCTCGTCGATGGCCTCGGCCACGATCGAGACGGTCCACAAGCCCTGCTCGGCGTCGTGCGAGACCAGCCGGAGGTGATCCAGCCACGCCATGGCGGGCTTGGACGATTCAGCCTCGATCACCGCGGCCCAGACACGCTCGGGACGCTCCGCCGCGGGATCCCCGGCCGGGGACGCAGGCGCCTCAGACGCCGGTGGCGACGGCCGCCTCGGCTGTGGCGACGCCAAAACCGGCCCGTGCGGGTTGGGCTTGGCCGGCGCCGCGGGAGCCGGACTCACCGACCGGGCGGTCCCTTTTTTTTTTGGCCGGCCAGCAGCGCCGCCACGTCGGCCGTGCGGTCCGCCATCGCCAGGCGCACCAAGGTCGCGTCGAGCATCGCCCGCGGGCTCGGAGACGTGCGCGCCGCCCGCGCCGCCGCGTCGATCACCGCCACGCAGTACGCCAGCCCGGGCGCATCGAACTTCGCCGCCCTCTCGGCCAACGCGGCACGACCGGCGTCGGGCACGGCGATCAGCTCCGTCTGGGCGCCGCACGCCGCGGCCAGCATCAGCTCCCGGTACGCCTCGGCGAGCGCCTCGAAGAGCTGGGTCTGTCCCACCCCGCCGCGCAGGATGGCGTCGGCTTCTTCCAACGCCCCGCCGGCGTCGCCGGAAGAGGCCGCGTCGATCAGCCGCCCGATCCGTTCCCGCGGGGCCAGGCCCAACAGCTCGGCGACGCGCTCGGTCGTGATGCGCCCCTCGTCGCTCGACACCACCCGGTCCAGCAGCGACAGCGCGTCGCGCATCGAGCCATCGCCCAGCGCCGCGATCTGGAAGACCGCGTCCTCGTCGGCCTCCACGCCTTCTTTTTCCAGGACCGCCGAGAGGTGCTCGCGAATCTGCGCCGCCGGGATGTCGCGGAAGTCGAACCGCTGGCAGCGCGACTGGATCGTCACCGGGATCTTGTGCGGCTCGGTCGTGCACAAGATGAACTTCACGTGCGCCGGCGGCTCCTCCATGGTCTTGAGCAGCGCGTTGAACGCCGCCGTCGACAGCATGTGGACCTCGTCGATGATGTAGACCTTGAACCGGGCCTGCTGGGTCGGGCTCAGGCCGGCCGAGGCGATCAGCTCGCGCGCCTGGTCGACCGAGTTGTTCGAGGCCCCGTCGATCTCAATGACGTTGAGGTCTTCGCCGCGCATGATCGCGTCGGCGGTGCGCTGCTGGACGCCGAGGTCGGGCAAGTCGGCGTCGTCGCTTCCGGGGGCGTCTTCCACCGTCGCCGGCGCGTTGAGGGCGCGGGCCAGGATCCGGGCCATCGACGTCTTGCCCACCCCGCGCGTGCCCGAGAACAGGTACGCGTGCGCCACCCTTCCCGACGCGATCGCGTTCCGCAGCGTGCGCGCGACCGGCTCCTGGCCGACCACGTCGGCGAACGACTGCGAGCGGTATCGCCGGGCCAGGACCGTGTACGCCATCGGGAGCAGCACCCCTGCGGTGGGCGCCCGCGGCCGGGCGCTCGGAAACGGGGACGGGACGGGCGACCAGGACACCGACGGCACCGGGCCTGCAACGCTTAGGGCTGCTCCGGTCAAGGCCTGACCCGGTTCGCGGGCCAACCCGTGCACCGGGCCCGGCCGCCCGTCCCGACCCCGAAGGCCGCGACCTTATCTGGCCCGGCGCGGCTGGGCAATCGAACCCTCCGGGGCCCGAGAGCCGTACGATAGAGACCCGTCGCGCCGGGGCGCGGCGCTCGCCGAACCGCGACCCTTCCCATGACGCTCCTGCTGCTCCGAGGCTTCTTCGTCCTGCTCGTCGCCGCCGTGACGTGCCTCTACGTCCTGGGCAAGATCTACGTCCTGCGCGACTCGGGCGGCGACCAAACGGTCATCACCCACGAAGAAGCCGTCGCGATCATCCTCCTGGCCGTCGGGTTCGCCGGCGGGGTCATCGCCCTCGACTCCTCGTTCCGGCACAAGAAGCTCTCGGCGATTTCCGGCGTGTTCCTGGGCCTCATCGCCGGCCTGCTTGCCGCCTACGCGCTGTCGTTCGTGGTCGACCTCTTGGCGATCTACCTCGCCCCCGACGACGCCGAGCAGCGCACCGCGTTCCTCAACCTGCTCGAAGGCGTGAAGGTCGTCATCGGGCTGGTCACCTGCTACATCGCCATCTCCCTCGTGTTGCAGACCAAAGACGACTTCCGCTTCGTCCTGCCCTACGTCGAGTTCAGCAAGCAGATCCGCGGCGCCCAGCCCATGGTGCTCGACACGTCGGCCCTGATCGACGGCCGGGTGCTCGACCTCATCGACACCCGCGTCCTCCAGGCGACGCTCATCGTCCCCCAACCCGTGGTCGAAGAGTTGCACGCCCTGTCTGATTCCGGCGAACGGGTCAAGCGCGGCCGCGGCCGACGGGGCCTCGACGTGCTCCGCAAACTCCGCGAGCACGCCGGGGTCGAGCTCCACATCGACGACGACCCCGAGCACGCCTTCGACCCCGCGCCCGGCGTCGACGCCAAGCTCGTCGACTGGGCCGAGCGCCGCAAGGCCCGCTTGGTCACGCGCGACCTGGGCCTGCAGAAGGTCGCCGAGCTGCGCGGCGTGGCCGTGGTCAACCTGCACGACGTGGCCCAAGCCATGCGGCCGGTCGTCCTCCCCGGCGAAACGCTGACGGTCGAGCTCATCAAGCCCGGCGAGAGCGACGGCCAGGCCGTCGGCTACCTGGAAGACGGCAGCATGGTCGTCGCCGAACACGCCGCCGACCGCATCGGCCAGCGGGCCGAGCTCACCGTCACCAGCACGCTCCAGACCGCCGCCGGGCGCATGGTCTTCGGCAAGCCCACAGACGACCAAACCTCGACCGCCGCCGCGACCAGCAACGGGGCCTCGACAGCGCAGTAAGACTGGCGTCTCAACCGCCGGGCGCCGGCTCGATCTTCACGCCCAGCGGGTACCGCACCGTGATCGACGCGAAGAAGTCCGGCCCGTAGCCCCGCACCTGGTCGCGCTTGAGCTCGGCGACCTCTTTAGAACCGGTCCAGACCGCGGCGCGGCCCTTCAGGTGCACGTGTTCGGTCAGCCGGAACGCGTCGGCCGGGTTCTTGCCGAACACCGTCATCAACACCTCGATGACGTACTCGAACGTGTGGTCGTCGTCGTTGAGCAGCACCACGTGATGCGGCGGCAACGGCTTGCGCCGCTTGTCTGTCGACGAAGGCGCGGGCTTCGCGGCGGGCTTGCTGGCCGTCTTTCCGGCGGGCTTGGCCGGCGCCTTTGGCGTGGCCGTGGCGGAATCGCTCATCCACCCAAGATACCCCGCCCCCCCGAATCCCGAAGCGCAATGAAACCGATTCGCGCGCATCACGCTGCACGGCAAAGCGACATCTCGCGCTGACCGCATGGAATGCTGGTTGCTGACTTGCCAGACGCGACGCCTACAGCCCCAGGGCTTTCGCCATGGTCGAGCCGAGGTCGGCCGGGCTCTGGGCGATGTGGCAGCCCGCGGCTTCCAGGGCCTCGATCTTACCCTCGGCCGTACCCTGCCCGCCGCTGACGATGGCGCCGGCGTGGCCCATGCGACGGCCGGGCGGCGCCGTGCGGCCGGCGATGAACGCCGTGACGGGCTTGCTGACGTGGGCCTTGATGTAGTCGGCCGCGGCCTCTTCGTCGGAGCCGCCGATCTCGCCGATAAGCACGATGCCGTCGGTCTCTTCGTCTTCGTTGAGCATGCGGGCCACGTCGACGAAACTCAGCCCGCGCACCGGGTCGCCGCCGATGCCCACGCACGTGCTCTGGCCAAGCCCGCGGTTGGCGGTCTGCCAGACGGCCTCGTAGGTCAAGGTGCCCGACCGGCTGACGATGCCGACGGCCTTGCCGCTCTCGGCCTCGGCCCGCGGCCGGTGGATGTAGCCGGGCATGATCCCGATCTTGCACTGGCCCGGCGTGATCACGCCCGGGCAGTTGGGCCCGATGAGGATCGTCTCGGGGAAGTCACGCAGCGCCCGCTTGGCCCGCATCATGTCGACCACCGGGACGCCCTCGGTGATGCACACCACCAGCTTAACCCCGGCGTCGGCGGCCTCGAGGATCGCGTCGGCCGCGAAAGGCGGGGGCACGAAGATCATCGTCGCCTCGGCGCCGGTCTGCTTCACCGCGTCGAACACGGTGTCGAAGACCGGCAGGCCGTTCTCGTCGGTCTGGCCGCCCTTGTTGGGCGTCACCCCGCCGACCATCTGCGTGCCGTACTTCAGGCACTGGGTGGTGTGAAACTGCCCGGCTTTGCCGGTGATGCCCTGGCAAAGAACCTTGGTTTGACGGTCGACGAGGATGCTCATGGGCCGCGGAGGATACCGGGCCCTACGCCCCTCCACAAAGCCACCCCGCCGAGCCCCCACGACGCCGGCCGCCACGGCCTCCGCCGTTACACTCTGCGTGCCTGAACCCGCCGCTCGGCGGTCGCCCGACGGAACGCACATGAGCACCACGCTCGCCGCCGCCTCCCTCACCGCTTCGGACATCACCCGGCTGCTGCTGGCGCTGGCCATGCTACTGGGGCTCGCCCGCCTGCTGGGCGAGGTGGTCCGCGGCTTGGGCCAGCCGATGGTGCTCGGCGAGATCGCCGCCGGCATCCTCCTGGGCCCCACCCTCCTCGGCGCCGTGGCCCCCGAGGCCTACCAGTGGCTGTTCCCGGGCACGGGCGACCACGCCGCCGGCGCCACGCAGATCGCCACCGACGGGTTCATCACCCTCTCGGCCACGCTCCTGCTCCTGGCCGTCGGATTGGAGGTCGACCTCTCGGCCGTTTGGCGCCAAGGCAAGGCCATGCTCTGGGTCTCGGCCTTCGGGATCACCATCCCGCTGCTGGCCGGCGGCGCCCTGGCCACCGTGATGGGCGCCGACCTGGGCATGGGCGTACGCGGCCAACAGGCGCCGATCGCCTTCACCGTGTTCGTCGGCGTGGCGCTATCGATCACCGCCCTGCCGGTCATCGCCAAGATCCTGATGGACCTGAACCTGGCCAAGAGCGACCTGGGCATGCTGGTGATCTCCAGCGCCATGCTCAACGACCTGGTCGGCTGGATCGGCTTCGCCGTGGTCTTGGCCCTGCTGCCGGTGATGCCCGGCGAGGCCGCGGCGGGCCACGGCGTGTGGACCACCATCGGCCTCACCCTCGGGTTCCTGGCCTTCATGATGACCCTCGGCCGGTGGCTCATGCACCACGTGCTGGTCTACGTCCAGGCCCACTGGTCCTGGCCGGGCGGGGTGATCGCCTTCGTGTTCTTCGTGGCGCTGGTCTCGGCCGCGTTCACCGAATGGCTGGGCGTGCACTCGATCTTCGGCGCCTTCATCGCCGGCGTCGCCCTGGGCGACTCGCACCACCTCCGCGAGCGCACCCGCGACACCATCCACCAGTTCGTGACCAACATCTTCGCGCCGGTGTTCTTCGCCTCCATCGGCCTGCGGATCAACTTCATCGACGCCTTCGACCTCGGCCTGGTCGCCCTGGTGTTCGTCGTGGCCGCCACCGGCAAGGTCCTCAGCTGCTACACCGGCGCCCGGCTGGCCAAGCTGTCGAACCCCGAGAGCTGGGCCGTCGGCTTCGGCATGGCGGCCCAGGGCGCGGTGGGCATCATCCTCGGCCAGCTCGCCTTCGAGGCGAAGCTCATCTCTGAGAGCCTGCTGGTCGCCATCGTGATCCTGGCCCTGGGCACGTCGCTGATCTCCGGCCCCGCCATGCAACGCGTCCTCAAACGGCCCGCCAAGCGCAAGCTCCACGAGCTGCTCGGCGACAAGGGCATCCTCATCGACCCGCCCGGCGAAACGCTGCGCGAGCTGCTCGAAGCCATGAGCGCCGCCGCGGCCGAGTCGGCCGGACTCGAACCCGACGACGTCTTCCAGGCCGTCTGGCGGCGCGAATCCATGATGCACACCGGCCTGCCCAACGGGATGGCCGTGCCCCACGCACGCCTCGCCGACCT
>JBCCXV010000049.1:0-10858 GCA_039191195.1 Planctomycetota bacterium | reverse complement strand
CGTCTCCCCGGCCGGGGCGCGGTCACCCTCGTCATCCGTGGCAACGCCCCACGCTTCGCCAGGCGCATCCGCGTCCAAGGCGCCGACGCCACCCTCGAACTCACCGACACCGGCTACGCCCTCTGGGACGCCAACGGCCAAGCCCTCGACCAAGAGACCAACCCAGAAACGCTCCCGCAAGCGACCGCACCCCCGCCCGCCGAACTCATCGCCAACCAGTGGCGGCGGCTGCTCGAACGCCGGTCCAAGCCCGACCCCTACTTCGAGCCCCGCACCTGGGCCCGCGCCCTGGCCTGCGCCGAGGCCTGCGTCCTCTCGGCGCGAACCCAAAGCGCCGAACGCCCGGAAACCCTCCTGCGCGTCGCCGGCTTCGAGCAAGACACCGACTAACGCCCCGCCGCCGCCCCGCTCACCCCGCGCCACCGCCGCCGGCCAGCGCACGCCCCGCCGCCATCCCCAGCAGCGCCGCGGCGATCCCGCCCACGTTGTGCAGCGCCAGCGTCCCCGCCGCGAGCCACCACCGGCCTTGGGTCATCGCTTGGCCCACGTGCGCCGCGAAGGTCGAGAACGTCGTGAACGCGCCCAAGAAGCCGATCAGCACCGCCGCGCGCATCGTCGGGCTCACCGCCGACGCGCCCCGCGACGCCCAATACGCCCAGATCAGGCCGAACGCCAGCGACCCCAGCAGGTTCGACGCCGCCACGCCCCAGCCGAAGCCCGAGCCCAGCCAACGCGCGCCGCCCACGTCCAGCCCCCACCGCAGCAGCGCCCCCGCCCCGCCCGCAACGAACACCGCCAATCCCGCCGACAACCACCCTGGCATGGCCACGCTCCATCCACCGGCGAAACTGCGCACCTCCCAAGCCGCGGCGCACGCACGCCGCCGGCGGCCGACCTAAAGTGCCCGACGCGCAACCCCGCGCCACGCAACCGCCCCCAAGGACCATGAGCGAGAAGTACAAACGAGTCAAACAAGCGGACCTGGCCCTGCCCGCACCGCTGCGCTGGCTCACCCGGGCCTTCAGCTCCATCCGCATGGCCGTGGTGCTGCTGACCCTCGTCGCGCTCTACGGCCTGGTCGCCTCGGTCCCGCTGCCCCTCATCGCCGCCGGCGCCAGCTACCTGCTCATCGGCGCCGGATGGATCGCCGTCGCCGCCGTCTTCTGGTGGGCCCTCGCCCGCGCCGTCATACCCGATGCGCCCCCGTCCGCGAAGGCCGCCGGCTACGCCATCGCCGGCGTCGGCGCCGTCAGCGCCGCCGTCTTCACCTCCATCGGCTTCCACCAGAACGTGCTCACCGCCCAGCCCTGGTGGACCACCTACCGCGCCACCACCATCTACCGCTTGCCCGGCATCGAGATGACCGAGCTCGAGTTCTACTCGGCCTGGCCCATGAAGCTGCTGCTGGCCCTGTTCGTCTGCAACATGGTCTGGGCCACGGTCCGCCGCATCGCCTTCAACCTCCCCAACCTCGGCGTCCTGACCGTTCACACCGGCATCGTCGTCACCGCCGTGGGCTCCATCGCCTACTCCAGCCTCAAGCTCGAAGGCGACATGCTCCTGCCCCGCGCCGACCTCGACCCCACCGGCCAGCAGGGCTTCCGACGATACGTCTACGACCGCAACGACCCCGCACTCTACGTCTCCGTCGACGGCGCCCCCGCCGGCGTCCAGATGTTCCCCCTCGCCGGCAAGCTCCCCCGCTACAACGACTACACGCCCGACCAGCTCGCCATCCCCATCTCCGAAGAGCGCGGCTTCAAGCAATCCTTCGGCGACCAGCTCCGCGTCACCATCGAAGGCTTCTACAGCTACGCCCACGCCGAGATGGAACTCGACCTCGTCTCCGCCTCCCAGCAAGACGCCTACCAGCCCGGCGACGGCGCCCCGGGACTCGTCGTCGCCATCGGCCCCAAGTCCGGGCCCGCGCCCCAACGCAAGCACGCGCTCCGCGCCGCAAGGCCCGACGAGCAGGGGTTCATCGAAGACGGCCTGCTCGTCGAGATGCCCCTCCAGGTCCCGCCCCGACGCCAAGCCGAACTACTCGCCGAGCTGCCCCGCGGCGGGCCGCTCACCGGCTTGGTCGTCCAAGGCCCCGAGGCCAGCACACCCCCGGCAACCCAGCCAACGCCGCAAGCCCCAGCAACCCCGCCGGCGACCACCCCCGAGCCCTGGGTCAGCCCCGCGATCCCCGGCGACGCCCTCGTCGCCCAAACCCCTAACGGCCCGCTCCGCATCCGCGTGCTGTCCATCGGCGACTACCCCTTCCCCTTCAGCACCCCGGGCTACGAGCGCGCCCAAGACGTCTGCGCCCTGCTCCACATCTCGGACGACCGGGGCTACGAGGCCATCCGCTTCGCCATGCACCGGTTCCCCGAACTCGGCCAAGACTTCGTCTACGACCCCGAGTCGCCCGCGGCCACGCCCGAGCCCCCCGACTTCGCCGCCATCGAGCCCGGACCGCTGCCCCAACGGCTCGCCGCCCTCCAAGGCCTGCAACGCAAAGACGCCGACCCGCGCTTCCGCATCGCCCTGCTCGACGACCGCCTCCTGCAGTACCGCTTGGCGCCGCTCGACCCCCAGCTCACCCGCTTCGCCCTCTTCATGCGCGGCCGCGGGCTGCCGGCGATGAACCAGCCCATCGCCTTCTCCGACAACCACGCGCAGCGACAGCTGCCCCTGGGCTCCACCGAAGACGGCGCCCCCTGGTTGCACCTGGTCAAAGCCGTACCCGACGCCGTGCCCGTCATGCGCCCGGTTCCCGTCGACAAGGAAAACCGAAAGCCCCGCGAAGAAGGCACGCACCTCCACGCCGTACTCCCCGTCGCGGTGCAGCGCGTAAACCCCGCGACCGGGGAGACCTTGTTCTCACAGAAAGTTCATTTACGGCACTACCTCTACGCCGATGACCACCGCTTGCCATCGTCGCTGGTGTCGCCCCACGTCGACGTGCCCGGCGTCGGCCGCGTCAACCTCACCTTCAGCCGCGTCCGCTACCCCTTGGATTTCTTTGTCCGCCTGACCGACTTCGAGCGCGAGGTCTTCCCCGGCAGCGACGACGCTCGCGACTTCATCGCCTCCCTCCAAGTCGTCGAGCGCCAGCCCGGCCAACGCACCCTCGCCGCCCCCGTCGAACTCACGGCGAGGATGAACAACCCCGCCCACTTCAACCCCAACGCCTTCGCTTGGCCCTTCTACCTCGGCAGCGCCAAGCTCAGCCAGAATCAGTGGGACCCCGGCGACCCCCGCACTCGCCCCCGCCGAGAAGAGCCGCCGCGACCCCCAAGGCCGCTTGGTCAACCAGCAGCGGTGGTCCGTCGTCGGCGTGTCCAACAACATCGCCATCCACGTCATCGCCGCCGGCCTCACCCTCGTGCTCCTGGGCATCCCCTGGGCCTTCTACGTCAAGCCCTGGATGATGAAGCGCCAAAGCCGCAACGCCGCCGCCCGCAAGACCCCCTCGGCGAACGCCCCAGCCCCCCAAGAGCCGAAAGACCCCGATAAGCCGCGGACCCCGGCCGCGCCCGCCCCGACACCCCAGCCCGAGCCCGCCACGGTCTGACCCGCACCCCTTTCCCGCTCCCCCACGCCATGCCACACCGCACCCGCGCCTTCCTGCTCGCCACTGCCTGCCTCTTGGTCGCCTGCGCCGCCGTTTGGCCGGCCGTGTCCGCCTCGGCCCAGGCCCGCACACAAATCGACGGCAACGCCCGCGCCGAGCCAGCCCCCGCGCCCAACGCCAACCCCGAGGCCGCCGCAAGCCTCCAGCAGACCCCACACGACCAGGACGCACACGCCGGGCTGTCGCCCACGGCCCACGCGGCCTTCGCGCAAGCCCTCGACCTCGACGGGTTCCGCAAGCTCGCCGTCTTTGCCGGCGGGCGCGTCAAGATCGTCGACACCCTCGCCCGCGAGCACCTCCAAGGCGTCACCGGCCGCACCAAGTGGAAGAGCTACGACCCCGACGACCCGGCCTACGCCTACGACCCGGTCTTCATGCTGCTCGACATGGCCTTCGGCCTCCAGTACGTCGACCCCGCCACCGGCCAGCTCAGCAGCCGCTACGCCGACCGCGTCGTCCTTTACGTCGAGTCCACCACCCTCCGCCGCGACATCTTGCTTGCGTTGGGGCTTACCCAAGACGACGACGCCTTCAAGCAGCAGATGACCGCCCGGCGCCTCACGCCCCGCCAGTACTTCAGCCCGCCGGTCCAAGCCCTGCTCCGAGGCGGCGACCTCACCTTCATGACCCAGGCCAACCAGGTCGTCGGCGCTTGGAACCGCCTCGCCGCTACCCGGTCGCTCCTGCACCTGTCGCCGCCGCTCCCGGCCGAACGGCAGGGCGTCGCAGTACCGCCCGCCTCCGAAGACCCCGACCGGTGGCTCACCCTCGACGAGGTCGGCCTCTGGCTCGCCCAGACCGACGCACTGCTGCAGCAAGACCCCACAGACGCCGAAGCCGTCGTCGTCACCCCGATCGCACAGTCCGCCGACGCCGAGCTCGCCGTTGCGGCTTCCCAGGCTTGGCAAGCCCTCGCCGTCGCTTGGCGCACCGGCGACGCCGTCGCCACGCAAACCCAGCTCGACCGCCTGGTCGGACTCCTGCCGCAGCTCGACCCGCAGGCCTACCCCAACGAGACCCGCCGCGCCGCCGAGGTGATCTATAACAAGAGCGACCGCTACGCCTTCGGCTGGGCCGCCTACGCCATCGGCGCCGTCTGCCTCCTGCTCGCCGCCGCGACCCGCCGACTCATCGCCGCCACGCTCGGCTCGCTGCTGCTGGCCGTAGGCCTGCTGCTGCACCTGGCCAACATCCTCACGCGCACCTACCTCTCGGGCCGCTGGCCGATCCACAACCAGTACGAGAGCTTCATCGCCGTGGCCTTCTTCGCCGTCCTCGTCGGCGCCATCCTCATGTGGGCACGGCGCCAGTGGGTCTTCGGCGTCGCCGCCGGCGGCGTCGGCGCCGCGGCGCTCATGTTCGCCCACTTCCTCCCCAACGTCTTCCCGAGCAAGTCGGTCGCCAACGACATGCCCATCCTCGCCACCAGCAACATCCTCTACGTCCACGTCAACGTCGTGCTCTTTAGCTACGGCCTGATCGCGCTGGCCTTCGGCCTCAGCACCACCTACCTCATGGTCAACTACCTCGGCCGGTCCCGCGCCGTCGCCGCCGTCGCCGCCGCCGGCGTGGGCGACACACAGCTCGCCGAAACCCTCTCCGAAGACGACGCCAAACGACCCGCGACCTTCGGCCGCAAACGCCTGCTCGGCGACCTCGACACCGCCCAACTCCTGGTCATGCAACTCGCCTTCTGGCTGCTCGGCCTGGGCATCATCCTCGGCGCCTACTGGGCCGACCACGCCTGGGGCCGTTGGTGGGCCTGGGACCCCAAAGAAACCTGGGCCCTCATCACCTGGATCGTCTACCTCATCGCGATCCACGCCCGCTTCGGCGTCAAGAACCGCGGGCTCGTGACCGCCTGGCTCGGCGTCACCGGCTTCTTCGTCATGCTCTGGTGCTACTGGGGCGTCAACCTCCTGCTCTCGGGCCTCCACAGCTACGCCTAACCCCCCCGGAACTACCCCCGGCAGCAGCCCCGAAAGCACTTCACGGCAGTGACCTCCGAGAGTCTGCTTCCGCCTTGGGAAGACCAACTTTGGCGCGTCCAGCCTCGGCCCCGGTGAGACTCGACCGCGCTTTCTTCGCGCGCCGCACCACCGTCGTCGCCCGCGCCCTGGTCGGCCAGACGCTGGTCCGCGTCGAAGACAACGGCGCCCGCACCGCCGGCCGCATCGTCGAAACCGAGGCCTACCTCGGCCCCGAAGACCGCGCCGCCCACACCCACGGCTACCGCCACACCCCGCGCAACCACGCCATCTGGATGCACCCCGGCGCCGCGTACGTCTTCTTCACCTACGGCATGCACCACTGCTTCAACGTCTCCACGCTCGCCGAAGGCAAGCCCCAGGCCGTGCTCGTCCGCGCCCTCGAGCCCGTCGAAGGCCTCGACCGCATGCGGCAGCGCCGCTCGAAGGCCCGGCGTGACACCGACCTCTGCTCCGGCCCCGCCAAGCTCTGCCAGGCCCTAGGGATCAACCTCACCCACGACCGGCTCGACCTCACCCGGTCGCCTCACCTCTGGATCGCGCGCACGCGGCGGCGCGCCCACCCCGCCAGCCGCATCGCCGCCGGGCCCCGCGTCGGGGTCGACTACGCCGGCGACTGGGCCGCACGCCCCCTGCGGTATTGCCTCCACGGGTCGCCCCACGTCAGCCCGCCACGCCCCGGCTAGACCCCGCGCGCCGGACTTTGCCGGGTTGCGGTTATGCTGCGCGGCGATCCAGCCGACCCTGCCCCGGGGCCTCGTCCCAACGCCCCTCCCGCCCCCGACCTCCCCCACATCGCCATGACCGAGTCGCCCGCGCCCGAACGTCCCGAACCGGCCGACGCCGCCCCTGCGCCCGCCGATCCCGCCGTCACCCCCGAGGCGCCCCCCGCCACCCAGGCGCCCGCGAGCGAACCCGCGCCATCCGCCGCGCCCGAGGCCACCGCCACGGCGTCCAACGAGCCCGCCGAACCCACCGAAGCCCAGCTCCAGGCCGAGCTCGACTCCGAGGTCGCCCAGGCCGGCGAAGACTTCCAGCAGCTCATGGCCGCCGAAGAACAAGCCGCCCAGGCCCCCGCGCCGGCTCCCGCTGCCGACACCGAAACGCCCGCGCCCTCCGAAAACGCTCCCGCCGACCAAGACCCCGGCGTAGCCGAGCCCGTGTCGGGCGGCGAGCCCAAGCACCTCGAGATGCGCCGCGGGCGCATCTCCGCCATCCGCGGAGACGACGTCTTCGTCGACCTCGCCGGCGACCTCTCCCCCACCGGCGCCAAGCTCCAGGGCATCGCCCCGGCCCAGCAGTTCGAACGCGCCCCGCGCATCGGCTCGATCATGGACTTCGTCGTAGACCGCGTCGACGAAAAGCAAGGCCTCATGTTCCTCTCGCGCGAAGGCGCCGCCTCCCGCGCCACCTGGGACCAGCTCCGCCCCGGCGCCGTCATCGAAGCCCGCGTCACCGGCCACAACAAGGGCGGCCTCGAGCTCGAACTCGTCGGCGGCATCAAAGCCTTCATGCCCGCCAGCCAGATCGACACCCGGCCCACCCCCGAACTCGAGGTCTGGGTCGGACAGACCGTCCCCGCTCGCGTTACCGAGCTCGACCTCAAACGCAAGAAGGTCGTCCTGTCCCGCCGGGCCCACCTCGAAGACAAACGCAAGCGCGACCGCGTCCGCCTGCTCGCCGAGCTCAAGCCCGGCGACCTCCGCGACGGCAAGGTCACCTCCCTCACCGACTTCGGCGCCTTCGTCGACATCGGCGGCATCGAGGGCCTGGTCCACATCACCGACCTCGCCTACACCCGCGTCGAAAAGCCCGGCGACATCGTCCAGGTCGACCAAGAAGTCCGCGTCAAGGTCCTCAAGATCGACTCGGCCAAGAATCGCCTGGCCCTCGGCCTCAAGCAGGCCGCCCCCAACCCCTGGGAAGGCGTCGAAGGCCGCCTCCAGCCCGGCGCCGAGGTCCAGGGAACCGTCACCCGCACCGCCGACTTCGGCGCCTTCGTCGAGATCGAAGAGGGCCTAGAAGCCCTCCTGCCCATCAGCGAGATCTCCTGGCGGCGCATCCGCAAGGTCGAAGACGAGCTCCAGGTCGGCCAGGCCATCCGCGCCAAGGTCTTGGCCATGGAGCCCGGCAAGCGCCGCCTGACTCTCAGCCTCAAGCAACTCGCCGAAGACCCCTGGACCTCCGCCGACGACACCTACGCCGCCGGCACCCAGCACCAAGGCAAGGTCACCCACCTCACCGACTTCGGCGCCTTCGTCGAGCTCGCCCCGGGCGTCGAGGGCTTGGTCCACATCTCCGAGCTCGCCGACCGCCGCGTCGAACGCGTCGCCGACATCGTCTCCGTCGGCGACGAGAAGACCTTCCGCATCAAGACCGTCGACGCCTCGGCCCGCAAGCTCTCGCTCAGCCTCCGCACCCCACGCCAGGGCGGAGGCGGCGGCAAACGCGACCGCGACGAACGCTCCGGCAAGTACTCCGACAAGGAACTCGCCAAGCGCGCCCGCCAGCCCAAGATCAACAAGGGCAACCTCCGCGGCGGGATGGACCCCGGCGGCATGGGCCTCGGCGGACTCAAGCTCGACGATTTCCAGTAAGCCCCCCGGAAGTCAGTAAGCCCCGCCGGGACCAGCCCCGCAAGCCATCCCGCCCATGGCTGGCGTCTCCGCCGGGCCCGGCCCCGCTACCCTGCCCGCCTTGAACCGCCAGCAGGTCCCCAACGCGCTCACCGGCCTCCGCCTGGTTTTCTCGGCGGCCCTCTTCACGCTTCTGGCCCTCTACCAGCACGACCCCGCCGCCACCTACCCCCCGGCGATGCTCGTCGCGCTCGCCCTGTTCATCCTCGCCGCCGTCACCGACGCCCTCGACGGCCACCTCGCCCGCAAGTGGGACGCCGAGACCGCCTTCGGTCGCGTCGCCGACCCCGTCGCCGACAAGGTCCTCATCCTCGGCACGGCGATCTTCCTCGCCGGCCCCGCCTTCGCCACGCCCCAGGCACAGGTCACCGGCCTGGCGCCCTGGATGGCCGTCGTCATGCTCCTGCGCGAGTTCCTGGTCACCGCCATCCGGTCCGAGGTCGAGTCCCGCGGCGTCAAGTTCGGCGCCAACCTCTGGGGCAAGCTCAAGATGATCCTCCAGTCCGTCGTCCTGCCCTGCTGCCTCTTCTTCGCCTGGGCCGGCTGGGCCGAAGGATCGGCCTGGGCTTGGCTGCGCGACGCGCTCGTCTGGGCGATGGTCATCGCCACCGCCGCCTCCGCCGTGCCCTACGTCACCGGCGCCGTCAAGGCCCTGCGCGCCCCCAGCGACGCCTGACCCCGGGCCCCACAACATCGCCACGCAACGCGCGCCGCCCGCGCACGATCACCCCCCGGCCGGCAAGCCAAACGGGTTACGCCGGTCAGGCAGGGCCGCCGGCTCCGCCCTTCCAGTTTTCGCCGCAAGCATTTGACCCGCCGCCCAAACCCAGCCGATGCCTTCCACATTGGGCGGCCTGCAAACAACGCCCCGGAGCCAGGACGATGAGCACCCCCGCCGAATCCGAACCCGCAAGCGAGCTGCTCAGCCACCTCTGGGGCGACGCCGAAGAGGTCAACCTCGCCTACGAACCCCTCGAACCGGCCGTCCGCTCGGTGATCTCCGCTCGCGAAGCTTGGGACGCACTGGTCATGCCCCTCCGCATCGAGCACGGCGAACTCGTCTGCGCCACCACGCAAGAGACCTACCACGCCGCCCTCAACCTCCTGAGCCGAGCCTACGACGGCCCGACCCGCCTGGTCATCGCCGGCGTCCGCATCCTCGAGCAGTTCATCGCAGAGCAGTATGGCTACGAAGGCGTCGACATCGACGCCGCCTGAGCCGGACCGACTCTCCTCTCCTGGCGGGCACGGGCGTCTCGCCCGTGATGACCACTACGCCAGCTTCTTGGCGACCACCGTGCCGCCCGGCGTCGTCTTGACGTCGTAGCCCGCCTCCACCAGCTCCGCCCGGATCGCGTCGGCCGATGCGTAGTCTTTGGCTGCGCGAGCCCGATCCAACTCGGCCGCCTTCGCCTGCGCATCGAACCCGCCCCCGCCCCCGGAGGTAGCCCCGGAAGCACCCCCAGACGCGCCCGCGATCTCAGCGGAGGCCGCCCTCGCGACGGACTCCGGCGCCGCCTCCAGCACGCCCAGCACGCCGTCGAAGTGACCCAGCGCCGCCAGCGCCTTGGCCGGGTCCAGCGCCTCCACATCGGTCTTGAGGAAGTCGAACACCGCCGCGATCGCCGCCGCCGTGTTCAGGTCATCCCCGATCGCCTCCTCAAACGCAACCACGGCGTCCAACTCCACCAACCGGGCCGGATCGACCCGCCCCGCCGCAGCGTGCGCTTCCGCAGCTCCGCCGAGCTTGCCGACGAGTTTGTCCCGCGCGCCGCGGAGCTTCGCCACGTTCGAGCCCGAGGCCGCCAGTCCGTCGGCCGTGAAGTTCGCCGGCTTGCGGTAGTGGGCCTTGAGCAGCTCGAACCGCAGCGCCGCCGGGTCGGTCGCCCGCCCGGTCGCACGGCCCTCCAGCACGTCGCGCACCGTGTGGAACGTGCCGGCCGACTTGCTCATCTTCTTCCCATCCACCATCAGGAAGCGGGCGTGCAGCCAGTAGTTGGCGAAGCTGTCTGCGCCCGTCGCAGCGCAGCTCTGGGCGATCTCGCACTCGTGGTGCGGGAACACCAGGTCTTCGCCGCCCGTGTGGATGTCGATCGTCTCGGCGCCCAGCGCGTCCATCGCCAACGTCGAGCACTCGATGTGCCAGCCCGGGTACCCCGCGCCCCAGGGGCTGTCCCACTTCATCAGGTGCGACGGGTCGGGCTTCCACAGCATGAAGTCGGCCGGGTGACGCTTGGCCTTCTGGTGCGCCGCGTCGATCCGCCCGCCCGACCCCTCGCGGAGCTTGTCGAGCGTGTTGCCCGACAGCTGCCCGTACCGCGGGAACGACTGCACGTCGAAGTACACCACCCCGTCCGGGCCCACGTAGGCGTGCTCGCGGTCGAGGATCCGCTGGATCAGCGCGATGATCTGCGGGATCGCCTCCGTCGCCGGCCGGATGTTCTCGGCCTCGTCGGCGACCTTGATCCGCAGCCGACGCGCGTCTTCCAAGAACGCTTGGCCGTAGTACCGGGCCACCTCGAACGGGTCGTCCGGGTTGTCGATCGACTGCAGGTGCGCCGCGCCCGACTTCTTGGCCTGCTTGATCCGCTGGGCCGCCACCGCCATCTTGT
>JBCCXV010000048.1:0-10942 GCA_039191195.1 Planctomycetota bacterium | reverse complement strand
CTCGCAACGTTGTCCGCAGTGTCAGGTCATCGCGTGCTTAGCTACGTGATGCTGCTGGCGGTCCCGGCGACGTATGTGGGGTGCGGCTTCGCAACATTGGTCGTGCGGCTACGCGCGGGAGCGCCGTTGTCCGTGGCGACCGCGGCAAGCGCGTTGTCGCCGGTTGTGATGATGTTCTTGGTACTGAGTCACCGGGGCCGATCGATGGGCCAATCGACGGGCTTGGGCGGTCCGCCGTCGGACGTATGGCTGGACTACCTGATCGGGTTGGCGCTCGTCGCGGGAGTCGTCCTATTGCTCTTGGGGCCGTGGACGGACGCGCGGTCGATCCACAAGGCGTTTCGGAGGCCGCCGGATTGAATCGGGCCCGTGACATGGCGCCCCAGCGTTCTTGCCCGAAGTGCGGCTACGACCTGCGCTGCACGGAGGCCGCGATCGCTAACGGGCTGACCCGGCTGACGTGCCCTGAGTGCGGGCGGGTGAGCACGTTGGCGGAAGCCGGGCGGCGGCGCGGCAGCCGAGCCACGCCAGACACGGGCCCTCTGGCGTTGTGTCTCGCCGGGTTGGCGGTTCTTTTTGCGCTGCCGGGGCTGCTGGAGTGGGTGGGCATCTTGGCGGGCTACGGGTTCTATGTGTGGGTCACGTCGCTCTCGGCGGTTCCGTCGGCGATCGGGCTGGTTGTGCTGCGCAAGGTCGCCGGCCTGCCGTGGTCGTGGCTCGGGCTCGCCGCCATCGCGTGCGCCCTGGCCAGCGGCGCGAACATCTATGCCCAGGGGCAACACGACTGGCGGCCGTCCATCATCTCGCCGGCCCTGTGGTCGTACGAGATCGGCTTAGTCTGGGGCGTCATCACCTTCGCCTTGTGGGCCGGCGGCCCGTTGCTCGTGGTGGTCGACGCAGCCCTGATACGACGGTCCTGCCGAAGGTTGAGGCGTTCGTGAACGAGCCGTCCATGCCCGAGCGTTGGTGCCCCGCGTGCGGATACGACCTGCGCGGGACGCCGGCGTCGGGCGAAGACGTCCCGCAGGTGTGCTGCCCCGAGTGCGGTTGGCGAGGGGCGCCCGAGGACGCGATCACCCCGGCGCTGCTCGAGCGTCGGCGAGACTGCCGGAATGCGCTTTTGGCGTTGGCGTTCTTGATCACGCCGGTGCTGCTGCTGTTCATCCTGATCGCACAGGCGGACTATCTCTACACGGCGGGCGAGGACGACGGCCCCGGGTATGTCTATGCGTTGGCGACGCCCGTGCTGTTCCTGTTGTACGCACTCATCTCACGGCAGGTGCGCCGAAGCTCCAAGATGCCGCGGAACAGATGGCCGATGGTCATCGCGGTGGCGTTGTTTGGCGTGTTTGCGGTGGAGCTGTACTTCCTGGCTTCTTTATGTCTGGTCATCCCGATGTCGGTGGTCTTGCTCGCCGTCCCGGCAGCGGATGCGACGCGCTACTGGGGGCAGGATCGGGGCTTCCGAGCCAAGATCCGGGGGTGAGCCTTGGGGTGACCCTTGCGCGGTGGCGCCCCCCCTACCCTGGGTTGCGGGAGCGATGCATGTCCGATCCGTATGAGCTGGCGAAGGAGCCCGAGGCCGTCGACGAGGTCGAGGCGCAGCGCCAGCGGGAGGCCGTGCGCGCGGCGGCGGCGCGGGCGGGCGCGGTGCGGCCCAGCGCGCTGGCGGGAGCGCTGGACGACTCGACGGGCGGCGGGCTCGACGGAAACGGCGCCGACACGAACGCAGGGGCTTCTTCCGGGGCCGGGGTCAGTTCCGGGGGGGCGGGGCGCAGCCGTTGGTGCCCGGCGTGCGGGTACGACCTGCGCGGGGCGGTGATCGACCGGTCTTCGGGCGTTGCCCGGGTCGCGTGTGTCGATTGCGGCTGGCAAGGCCTGGTGCGCGACACCGACGACCGGCCGGACGGGCTGCTGCGGAAGAAGGTGCGCCAGGCCGCGGCGGTGCTGGCCTGGGTGTGGGTGGTGAGCGGGGCGATGGTGGTGGCCGCCTGGCTGATTGATGTCCACCCCTGGTTGGTGCACGCGCTGCTGTCGACGGCGTCGCTGCTGGCGGGTTCGGTGTGTGTGACGGCGGTGATCCTGCGGGCGAAGCTGGGGTTCGGGCGGTCGTGGCTCGGGATCGCGGGGCTGGTCGGCATGCTTACGGCGGTCGGGCTGCCGGGATGGGTGTGGATTGCACTCGGAGCGCTAGTCGCGGGCTTCCTGGCGGCGTTCGAGATGCTGGCGATCAAGCAAGCGGCCTCGCCGGGCGGTGGGCGGTGAGCCACGGAGTCGAGTCCACGGAAGCGGGGCGCGGCCTTGCAGTCTCGCGCTACTGCCCGAAGTGCGGGTACGACCTGCGGGGCCAACCCGTACGGTCTCCGGGCGACAGCGCCACCATTGCGTGCCCCGACTGCGGCTGGAACGGCTTGCTGCGGTACACCTTAGAACAACCCGACGATCAGCTTCGACGCGTTGTGAGGCGTTGCGCTGTGCTCGTCGCAACCTTCGTGTGGATTGCGCCCTGCGTCCTGCTTGGCGTCAGCGGCAGCCTGCCCCGGATGGTCCAACAAGGCGTCTGGGACCCGGGCTTCCTTTTTTGCGCAGGCTTCGTGATTCTACTCAGTGTGGCAAGCGCATTGGCGAGACGGAAGCTGGGCATCCGTGCGGCGCCCTTCGGTGTCCTCGCCTTGTTGTGTGTTGTCGCTGGGGCCGCAAGCCTGGCTCCGCTCATAGCCATAATCTCGCTTCTGCTCGGTGGTCTACTACTCCTGTTCGAAGCTGTAACACTCTTGTACAAGCTGGATCAACGGAGTCCGGTGCGATGAGTGCGCCTGCAATGAGCGGAACGACCAGCGTCTCCCGCTACTGCCCTCGGTGCGGGTACGACCTGCGGGGCGTCGTGGTGGATGTCGCGTCGGCATCGTCGCGCGTGTGTTGCCCGGAATGCGGCTGGGAAGGGCCCGAGCGCAAGACGCGCTTGGGGCCGAACTACCCCAAGCGTCGGCGGGCGGCGCGTTGGTGCTTGGTGACGGCCGTGGCGGCGATCCCGCTCACGCTGCTGGGACTCGGCGGGCTGGGCGACGGGCTGGCCTGGGCGTGGGAGGGCCTGCGGTCGGCGGCCGGTCTGGGCGGGCCGTCGGGGGCTTCGGCGCGGCGGGCCCTCCGCACCGAGGCGCTGATCTCGACCGCGGCGACGGTGCTGATCGTGATGGGCGCGCTGGTGTTCGTGCGGTTCCGATTCGAGTTGGGCGTGTCGAAGGTCGGTTTGGCGGGGGTTGGCGTCGCCGTGCCGACCGCGCTGCTGTTGGGGGCGTACCGGCTCGCCTGGGGCCTGCCGATGCTGCTTGTGTGCACGGCGGCGCTGACGCTCGACGCGCTGGTGCTGCGCAGGGCGCTGCTGGCGCCGCCCCCGGAAGAGTGCGCTTGAAGCCGCGCGCTGCAAGGTCTCAATGGATCGAGACTTTTTGAACCGCTACTCCGGGGTGTCGCGGCGGAGTTCGAGGTAGGCGACCTGCTCGGGCGTGAGCTTGAGCGACAACGCCGGCAGGGTGGAGTCGAGCTCGGAGATCCAGCGCGGGCCGATGAGGGCGAAGCTCGGGAACGCCTGGGCCAAGACGTAGGCGGTGACGACGTTGTGCGGCGTCACGTCGAAGCGCTCGGCGAGTTCGTAGGCCCGGGCCTTGCGCGTGCGGTTGGCTTGGCTGTCGAAGGCGTGGGGGCTCAGGCCGGGGCCGTCCTGGCGGAAGAAATAGCCGCGGGCGCCGCTGGACCAGGCGAAGTTGGTCAGGCCCATCTCGCGGGTGCGCTGGAGGCTGTCGCGGTCGCTGATGGCCAGGCAGCCGTCCCAAACCGGGGCGACCATCTCCGCGAGCGACAGCTGGTTGCTGAGCAGCGTCATCGGCGTTTTGTTGTGCTGCTTGGCGTAGGCGCTCGCCTGGGCGACGCGATCGAGGCTCCAGTTGCTGCCGCCGAAGGCGCCGACCTTGCCGCTTTCGACCAGCGGGTGCAGCGCGTCGATGAACTCGCCGACGGGCACGTCGGGGTTGTCGCGGTGCAGCAGGTAGAACTCGACGCGGTCGGTCTTGAGGTCTTCCAAATTCTCGTGAAGCTGAGACACCGCGTGGTCGGGCGTGCACAGGGGCGTGTGGGCGCCTTTAGACAACAGCACGACGTCGTCGCGGACGCCGCGGTCTTGGACCCATTGCCCGAGGCACCGCTGCATCTTGCGGTTGGCGTACATCCAGGCGGTGTCGAAGCAGTTGCCGCCGACCTCGAGCCAGCGGTCCCAGAGCGGGGCGCCTTGGGCGAAGGAGAGCTTGTTGTCGACGCCCATGACCAGGTGGGAGACGGGCTTGTCGACGCCCGCCCCCGGAATCCCCGGGATCTGCGCGTAGGTCATCGGGGCGCCGGGCTTCTTCTTTGGGGCGCGGCCGTGGACGGGCGGGTAGGCGCCGGGCTTCTCGACGGGGAACGCGAGCTTGACGCCCCGTCGCCACTGGTCGAGCACGCGCGCGTTGCCGAGGGAGTCGGCCCAGGACATGGCGGGGTGTTGGAGCTCGCCCCCGGCGATGGACTCGGCGGCGGCGCGGGCTTCGTAGGCGAAGGCGGTGATCGGCGCGTCGATCTGGATTTCTTCGGAGGGTTGTCCGGGCCGGTGGAGGTGGAGGGTGAAGGTCCCGCCTTGATGCCGGTCGTTGGCCCAGGGGTCGGGGGCTTCGAGCACGGCCTGGTCGCCGACGACGCGCAAGCGCGTGTGGTTCGGCGTGCGGAGTCCGGTGGAGAGTTGGGCGACGAGGCCGGATTGGAACCGGAGGGTGGCGGAGGCGGCCTCGTCGACGCCGGTGGGGCCGAGGGTTCCGAGCGCCGCGACGTCCGTGGGGTCGTCGAAGGTCGAGCCGTCTTGCTTGGCGGCGCCGGCGAGCCGTCGGCAGAGCGCGACGGGGTAGCAGCCGACGTCGAGGATGGCCCCGCCGGCCAGCTGGGGGTTCCAGAGGCGCGACTCGGGGTTGCGGCCGGTGCAGTAGCCGAAGTCGCACTGGATCATGGTGATCTGGCCGAGTTCGCCGGCCTCGATGCGTCGGGCGATCTCCGCGACCTGCGGGTGGTGGCGTTCTTTGAAGGCTTCGAGCCAGAAGACGCCTTGGCGCCCGGCGGTGGAGATCACGGCGTCGACCTCGGCGGCGCTCAGCCCGGCCGGCTTCTCGCAGAACACGGCTTTGCCGGCCTCGAGCGCGCGGATCGACCAGAGCGCGTGGCTGGTGTGCGGCGTGGCGATGTAGACGGCGTCCACGGCCGGAAGGTTCAGGAGTTCGTTGTACGACCCCAGCGCCTGGGCGCCTGGCGCATGCGCATCGACAAAGGCCTGCGCGCGCTCGAGGCTTCGGCTGGCGGCGGCAATCACGGCGCCGGCCTTGCCGTCGACGACGGCCTTGGCGAAGGCTTGTGCGATCAAGCCTGGGCCGAGGATGCCCCAGCGGACGGATTCGGGGGAGGCGGGCTTGGCGTTCGACATGGCGGGGAGACCTCAGACGGGGCGGGCGCGGAAAGATACCCCCGGCGAGGCCGTGGTGTTGCGCCAACGTTCTGTCGAGTTGCGCCCGTCGGCCGGGGCGGGCGTGGGGGGCTTCCGGGGTCAGCCCTTGTTCCAGAACTTGCCGCCGTAGACGGCCTGGTCGCCCAGCTGCTCGGCGATGCGCAGGAGCTGGTTGTACTTGGCGTTGCGGTCGGAGCGGCACGGGGCGCCGGTCTTGATCTGGCCGCAGTTGGTGGCGACGGCGATGTCGGCGATGGTGGCGTCTTCGGTCTCGCCCGAGCGGTGGGAGAGCACGGCCGTGTACTTGTTGCGCATGGCCAGGCCGACGGCCTCGAAGGTTTCGCTGAGGGTTCCGATCTGGTTGACCTTCACCAGGATCGAGTTGGCGCAGCCCTTTTCGATGCCCTTGGCCAGGAAGCTGGGGTTGGTGACGAACAGGTCGTCGCCGACGAGCTGGACCTTGTCGCCGATCTTGTCGGTGAGTTTTTTCCAGCCGTCCCAGTCGTTCTCGGCCAGGCCGTCTTCGATGGAGCGGATGGGGTACTTGGCGCACCACTCGGCCCAGAGGTCGGCCATCTGGTCGGAGGTGAGGATTTCTTGCGAGCTTGAGAAGAACTTGTACCCCTCTTTGCCGTCCTTCTCGGCCTCGTTCCAGAGCTCGCTGGTGGCGGGGTCGAGGGCGACGAACACCTGCTCGCCCCAGGAGTAGCCGGCCTTGGTGACGGCTTCTTCGATGAGCTTGAGGGCGTCTTCGTTGTCCTTGAGGTCGGGGGCGAAGCCGCCTTCGTCGCCGACGGCCGTGGACAGGCCCTTGCTCTTGAGGACGCCCTTGAGGGTGTGGTAGACCTCGACGCCGCAGCGGAGGGCTTCGTGGAAGTCGTCGAAGCCCCAGGGCTGGATCATGAACTCTTGGAAGTCGACGGTGTTGTCGGCGTGCTTGCCGCCGTTGAGGATGTTGAGCATGGGCACCGGCAGGACCTTGGCGGCGGCGCCGCCGAGGTAGCGGTACAGGGGCAGGCCCGAGGCGTCGGCGGCGGCGTGGGCGGCGGCCATGGAGACGCCGAGGATGCCGTTGGCGCCGAGCTTGCCCTTGTTGGGGGTGCCGTCGGCCTCGAGCATGACGGCGTCGAGCTGTTCCTGGTCGCGCGAGTCCAGGCCGATGAGCTCGGGGGCCAGTGCGCGGTTGACATTGTCGACGGCCTTCTCGACCGACTTGCCGACGTAGTAGTCCTTCTTGCCGTCGCGGAGTTCGACGGCCTCGTGCTCGCCGGTCGAGGCGCCGGAGGGGACCATGGCCCGGCCGATGGACCCGCCGGCGAGGACGACCTCGACCTCGACGGTCGGGTTGCCGCGGGAGTCGAGGACCTGGCGTGCGTGGACGTCGTCGATATCGAAGGGCATGGCGTGCTCCGGCGTCGGGCTGCGTGGGTGGGCAGCGGGGGAATTGGCGGGGGTGATCGAAGCCTGCCGGGCTGGGTCCGGCGGGCGGGGAGTGTATCAGCGTGGGGGGCGGGGTTTGCCCGCATGTGGGGGGCGCCTTCACACCCCGCTCATACGGGGCTGGCATGATGCACCGACCGGCGCAGCAGGCCGGCGATCTCACGGCCGGGGCATGGAGGGTCTCAAACATGCTCACGATGCGCGGAACAACCGGCCGGTATGGCCTGGCGGGGGTGGTCGGCACGGCGGCGGCGCTGGGGCTTGCGGGCCCGGCGGCGGGCGTTGAGGTGATCGCCGACCTCAGCGGCCACTTCGACATCACCGGGTCGTTCGTCGCCGACGAATCGACCAACCAGAACTACTCCACCGGGTTCCTCACCGACCCGCTCACCAGCACGCTGTTTGTTCGGCGGAGCTTCTTCATCTTCGACCTCACAGCGTTCAGCGACGAGGTGATCGACGCCACCCTCGCCCTGCCGCAGGCCGCCCCGCCGGTGCCGATCTTCGCGTCGCCCGACGGGTTCGAGATCTTCTTGGTGACGACGACGCTGCCGACCGAGGCGGAGATCCGCGACCCGTCGCTGTTCACCGACCCCGACACGCTGGACACCGGCCCGGGCGCGGTGTTCGCGCAGCTCGGCACGGGGGACCTGCTGGGCGACCTGGAGGTCGAAGACCCGATCGTGTTCGCCCCTGATCCGCCGCCGGCCGAGCTGTTCGTGCCGTTGTCGTCGCCCGAGGCGCTGACGTACATCAATGACGCGATTGGCGGGACGCTGATCCTCTCGGCCCGGCTGTTTTCGGACGAGATCTTCCCGCCGGACTCTCCGCGGTTTGTGTTTGCGGGGACGAACCCGGGCGTGCCCCCGCCGTTCACGGCGCCGACGCCGCCGGTGTTCATTGATCTGACGTTCGTGCCCGAGCCGGGGACGGGCTTGGTGGCGCTGGCGGGCGCTTCGCTGCTGGGTGCGAGAAGGCGGCGGCAGGCCTAGCGCGCGTCGACGCGCGGCGATCGCGCGCCGCACTCTGGACAAGTTCGGTCTGAGTCCAGCGGGATCGAGCGTAAGTCGTATCCGCAGTCGGGGCAGACCCCGCGCACAGGCCGTCTTATCCAGCGTCGTTGTGCGATGACGGCGCAACCAGCCACCGCGAGGCTCGTGAGTATCGACGCGCCCACATGCACGCCGGGCGCGGTGGCGTAGAGAAGTCCACGGTGCGCCAAGTTGCCTTGCGCATCCCGTAAGTCGAACCCGTGCTGGGTGCGCCATTGGAACACGCCTCGCGCGAAGGACCACTGCTCTGAAGACGCGTACGGATGGCTCCCTGGCGCAAGAGGCTGGCGATACGCAACAGACCGGCCGTGGAGCAAGCCCGGGATGGGCTCCCAGATAAGCCACAGAGCCAGAGCGGAGACGATCGCGATCGCAAACGTGCGCTGAGCACGCCGTCGGCGACGGGTCTGCGGTGTCGATGCCCTCGGTTGCATCGTCTTTGAGGTCACGGGCGCAGGCTAGGCCAAACACAAGCTTCTGTGGCTGCGTTTATCCGTCTCCGATCCGGCGGGCCTCACGCTTGAGTCGCATCTGCTCCCAGCAGACGAGGACGAACATAAGGCACATGTAGAGGAACACGCCGACAAACAGCAGCGCCGCGAAGTGCTCCTGGAGCTGCGCGTCGACGACGCCGGGCACGTAGATGACCACGCCCAGGCCGAGGCCGAGGGCGGTGGGGATCAGCGACCGCCAGCGGAACTTGGTCTCGGCGTCCTCCGAGGGCGAGGCGGGGCCGGTTTCGGCGAGGTTGGCTTCGGCGGGGCTGGCTTCGTAGGGAGTGGTTTCGGTCACGGCGGCGATCTCCTCTGGGTCCGACTGTCCGGGGTCCGGCGGGCCAAGCCGGGGTGTTTGGCCGCGGGATGCCGTGTGATCGGGGCTTGCGGACCAGCGTTGCGGGCGGAGTGGAGACTTTGCTGGGGCCGTCATGATCAGGGGCGAATCGAGTGGTTGGCCTTGCGGCCGGGCTTGGTGGTGAACTAGCGGCCTTGATTGTGTTGCCGGAGGCGGCGGCGGCGCTCGAGATAGGCCTCGGTGTCGTAGTGCGGGTCGATGGCGCCGCATTCGGGGCAGGCGGTGTCGGGGGTTTGGGGGACGCCGGTGAGGTCGTAGCCGCAGTCGGGGCAGTGGTTGGGCTTCACCCGGACGTGATGCCGCTCGTCGCGGCGGTGCAGCCCCCAAGCCACGCCTAGGCACGCGATGCTCAGACCCAGAGTGACGCCGGCCGGGGTTCCGTCGGATTGCGACGCCCAGATGAGCGAGCCAATCAACACCAAGACGAGGGGCAGTGGGAGCCACCGGGCTCGCCAACGTCGACGGCGTCTGGACTCGGGGGTTGAGAGGCGGGCGTTTGGAGGCACGAGAACCACCTCGATCATCAGAAGGTCACGGCTTTACGGAGAGCGTTTGGCTTCGCTGGAGGCTTCGGCCGTGTCCGCGGGCTTGGGGTCGTGGCGACGCCGCCAGTCGTATTTGTGGGGGTCGCTGTCGTAGTGCGGGTCGACGGCGCCGCATTCGGGGCAGGTCGCGTCGGGGGTTTCGGGGACGCCGGTGAGGTCGTAGCCGCAGTCGGGGCAGCGGTTGCGTTTGGTGGCGTAGCGGGACCAGAGCATCATCTGAATGACGTGGCCGATTCCATAGAACAGCACAACGCCCACAAAAACGGGGAGGGGCACCTGTACGCCAAACCATTGCAGCGCACTTACCGCGAGAAAGAGCAAGAAGCCCACGAGCATAAAGCGCCCGTACCGATTGCCGTAACGTCTGCGCGACTCCGGCGTCGAGGGTGTGTTGTCTGGTGTGTCGGTCAAGGCCCGGTTCTCGACATGGGGTCAGTGCCGGCGGCAGACCTGGCGGATGACCAAGGCGATGTCACCGCCAAGCAGAGCAACGGTAAGCACGCAAGACACAATGACTGCCGCGACACGTGCGTCCGGGCTGAACGCGGTCAACAGCACATAGACACAAACGACTTGCCCCACCATGAACATGGCATAGCGATACCACCCCCTATGGACCCGCTCTGGTCTGGCAAGCTCACCGTCCTGCGCGGTCCCCGACATCCCCTCACACTATCGGTAGGGTGCGCCGCGCCCAAGGGCTTTGCCACAGATCTGGCGTGCGGCGGCGTAGTCCGCTCAGAAGCGGGCGAATCACCATGGCATGCGTATGGAGCCCGACCGCCCTGGATCGGGAGGGCGGCCTCTGACCGGCGCGCGATCCGCACGAGGGCATCCCTACTTGCATCCACGCAATGGTGGCATGCCCCGCTCCCTCACGGTCGCGGCTCGTCCGGGAGTCCCTCTCGCTGCATGAATGGGAAAACCGGTCGCGCAGCGTCCGGCTCGCATTCATGGGTCTCGCTATGCTCGATCACGGGCGAGACGCCCGCGCCGCCCCGGAAAGGAGACCCGCACCGCCAACGCGACAAGACCCGGCTCGGGAGCCGGGTCGTCGGTGGATGGATGGGGTTGTGCGCGGGCCGCGGGTCTTAGAAGGACCGGCGGACGTTCACCGACCGGCCGGCGCGGCGCTTGGCGTTGATCATCCGGCGGCCGGTCTTGGTCCGCATGCGGGCGCGGAAACCGAACTTACGGGCACGCTTGATCAGGCTGCGACGCTTGGGGTAATGGGTCGACATGGCGGCGATCCGTTTGCAGGCCCCGTTTAGGGGCCGTGGGCTAATCCGGGGGGTCAGTCGATCGTGAACGGCACGGCGGCCCGGGCGACGTTACCCCGGGCGTCGCGGGCCCGGAGGGTGAGCACGTGGGCGCCCTGGGCCAAGCCCCGAAGGGTAACGGACCACCGCTCTTGTGTCGAGTCCAACAGGAGGTCTTCGGGCAGGGCCGTCTGGAACTCCTCGTCGTCGTCGACGGCGTAGCCGATGGACTCGAGGATCGACAGGGCGTCGGACAGGTCGGCGGAGATGGTGGCG
>JBCCXV010000047.1:0-10950 GCA_039191195.1 Planctomycetota bacterium | reverse complement strand
TGTGGGTGAGCAGGAGGGACCGGCCGTCGCGGTTGTAGCCGAGGCGGTGCTTGGCCCGGGAGGCCCAGGGCAAGACGGCCGAGCGGAAGCTGTTGGGCAGGAGCACGGCAAGGTCGGGCCTGCCTTGGGAACGGGCCTCTCGTAGGGCGGCGCGGAGCCCGCCAAGCCCGTCTTGCTGCGCGACGACGTGGTCGATCCAAGGCATGGATTCGGCGAGCCCGGCCATTGCGGGGCGGAACACCGCGGTGATCCGTGCGTCGGGCGCCCATCGGCGCAGCGCGGCGATCGCCGGGGTGGCCATGACGCAGTCGCCCAGCCAGGTGGGCATGACCACGAGCAGTCGGCGGGGCGGTTCGAGGGTCGCGGGTCGGCCGGGCAAGGCGGGAGTTTACCGGCGGGGGTGCTACCGCTCGAACAAGAGCAAGGCGATGACGGCGAGTTGGAGCAGCACGCCGATGGCGACCCATCGGGCGAACAGGGGGGTGTCGCCGGCGCCCATGACCAGGGCCCCGGCCAGGCAGAGGGCGGCGCCGGCTTGCAAGACGAGCGCCGCGATGCGGAGGGTGGTCATGTCGCCGGCGGATCGGCCGCGCTGGTTGCGGAGCTCCTGCAAGATGCTGCGCAAGAGGCGTTCGGATCGGCCGGTCGGCGGGGGTTCGGCGGGTGGCGTCAGCGGCGGTGTTACGGCGTCGGAGGTTGCGTCGGTCGTAGACGCATTTGGCGAGTCGTCCTGGGCCTGCGGGGCGGCGGCCGCCTCGGCGGGAGGGTCGTCTTTGGAGGACTCGCGCACGCGGGCCAGGGCCCGGCTGAACTTGCTGGTGGCGATGGGGGCTTCGTCTTGGTCGGACTGGGCCGTGGTCCAGGGGCGGAACGATTGTGGGGCCGCGGGCTGGGCCGTCGGCGCGGCTTGGGCGGGCTCGTCGTCGTCGGGCGCGGTGCCTTCGGCTGGGGGCTGGGCCGCGGGTCGTTTGGGCTTGGCCTGTTTCTGGAGTCGGGCGATGGCGGCGGCGTCCCACTTCCGGCCGGCGACTTGGGGCGACCCGGGCTCGGGCTCGGGCGACTCGACGGCGTGGCGCTGCTGGGCGATCAGGCGGACGGCTTCGACGAGGCTGGCGGCAATGAGGTCGGGCTTGGCGGGCGCGGCTTCGCCGGGCTTGGCGGGTTGTGCGGTGACGCCGGGCGCGCTGCCGGGCTCGAAGTCGCGGAGCTGGGCGGCGTCTTCGCGGAGCAGGACGGTGCGGGTTCCGGCGGCGGCGCCGGCCTGGACGTCGCGCATCTGGTCGCCGACCATCCAGCTTGCGGAGAGGTCGAGGCCGAGGTCGTGGGCGGCGCGCAGCAGCATGCCGGGGCTGGGCTTGCGGTCTTCGTGCTCGCGGGTGTACTCGGGCACCTTGCCCTGGGGGTGGTACGGGCAGTAGTAGAAGGCGTCGAAGCTGGCGCCGTTGGCGGCGGCGGAAACCTGCTCGGCCAGGCGCTGGTGGACGGCGTCGACGTCGTCCTCGGCGTACTTGCCCCGGGCGACGCCGCCTTGGTTGGTGACGACGACGATGCGGAAGCCCAGGCCGCGTAGCGACGCGACGGCCGAGGCGGCGCCGGGCAACAGTTCGACGAGGTCGGGGTCGCCGAGGTCGCCGTCGTTGCGGATGAGGGTGTTATCCCGGTCGAGGAAGACCGCGGGCTTGCCCATCGCGACAGTCTAGAGGGGACGGCGGGTCTACCGCGACTGGGGCGTGGCGTGTCGGGCCGGCTAGGCCGAGCGTGCCGGCGACACTTGGTCGCGGATGAGGCGTTCCATCTCGGCCAGGGCGCGGTCGAAATCGTCGTTGACCAGGAACGCGTCGTAGACCGGCGAGGCCTTGGCGGCGGCGATCTCGTCCTGGGCGCGGGCGTAGCGTCGCTGGATGGCGGCCTCGTCTTCGCGCTTGCGGGAGCGCAGGCGGGCCAGGAGGGCGTCTTCGCTGGGGGGCAGGATGAACACGGCCAGGGCGTCTGGGAGCTGCTGCTTGACCTTGGCGGCGCCGACCTGGTCGATCTCGAGCAGGGCGAACCGGCCGGCCTCCAGGGCTTGGATGACCGGGGTTTTGGGCGTGCCGTAGCGCTGGCCGTAGACCTCGGCCCACTCGAGGAGGTTTTGGTCGGCCAGGGCGTGGTCGAAGGCGGCGTCGTCGACGAAGTGGTAGTGCTCGCCGGTGATGTCTCCCCGGCCGAGGGGCCGGGTGGTCATGGAGATGCTGAGGAAGGCTTTGACGCGGTCGCGGAGGGCGTTGGTGAGGGTGCTCTTGCCGACGCCGGAGGGCCCGGAGATGATCATGAGTCTGCCGCGTGGGTTCGGGGGCGTCCCTGTCATAGGACGGTTATAGCCCAGCGGGTTCCGGGTGTCTCGCGGGGTGGGGTTTGCGGCCGGCCAGGAGCAGGTAGAGCACGGCCATGCGGACGGCCAGGCCGTAGCCGACCTGCTGGAGGATCAGCGAGCGTGGGCTGTCGGCGATCTCGGCGTCGATCTCGAGCCCGCGATTCACGGGGCCGGGGTGCATGACCCAGGGCGACCGGCCGGAGCGTTCGAGCCTTTCTCGGGTCAGGCCGAACAGGGCGTGGTACTCGCGTTGGCCGGGGAACTGCGGGCCCGAGAGGCGCTCGAACTGGACGCGGAGCATGTTGACCACGTCGGCCTGGGCCAGGGCGGCGTCGAGGTCGGTCACCAGCTCGCAGCCCAGTTCGGCCAGTCCTTTGGGCAGGAGTGTGGGCGGCGCGACGAGCAAGACCCGGGCGCCGAGCTTGCGCAGGCCGTGGATGTCGGAGCGGGCGACGCGGGAGTGTGCGATGTCGCCGACGATGGCGACGGTGAGGTCGGTGAAGTCGAGGGTGTCGAAGCGGTCGGTGGCGTGGGCGATGGCGTAGAGGTCGAGCAGGCCCTGGGTGGGGTGTTCGTGGCGGCCGTCGCCGGCGTTGATGACGGCGCAGCCGACGCGGTCGGCCAAGAGCTCGGCGGCGCCGCTGCGGCCGTGGCGGACGACCAGGGCGTCGACGCCCATGGCCTCGATGGTGCGGGCGGTGTCTTCGAGGGTCTCGCCCTTGGAGACGCTCGATCCTGAGCCGGTGAGGCTGAGCACGTCGGCCGACAGGCGGCTGGCGGCGAGCTCGAAGCTGGCGCGGGTGCGGGTGGAGTCTTCGAAGAAGAGGTTGACCACGACGCGGCCGCGCAGGGCCGGGGCCTTCTTCACGCTGCGGGTGGAGATGTCCTGGAAGCCGCGCGCGGTGTGCAACAGGTGTCGGATTTCGGCGGCGTCGAGCTCGCCCAGCGACAGCAGGTTCCGGCGGGACCAGGCCGGGCTGTGGGCGGTGGCGTCTGCGGGCTCGGTGGGGTGCGGGGGCGTCATGCCGGGGCGCGCTGGGGGCGGGGCAAAGCGAGAAGCCGGTCTTGCCGGGCGTCGTCGTGGAGTTCGAGTCGGACGTGCTGGTCGTCGGGCAGTCCGCGGAGGTCGAGGGCGGCGCAGTCGGCCTGGATGGGCAGCTCTCGCCCTCCGCGGTCGGCCAGGACGCCGAGCCAGAGGCGCCGGGGCCGGCCGAGGTCGGCGATGGCTTGGAGCGCGGCGCGGACGGTGCGGCCGGTCATGAGCACGTCGTCGATGAGGCAGACGTCGAGGCCGTCGAGGTTGAACGGCACGTCGGTGGTGCGGACCCGGGGCTGGTCTTCGCGTTCGGACAGGTCGTCGCGGTAGAGGGTGATGTCGATGGAGCCGATGCGCCCGTCGAATCGGTCTTCGCCGAGCTTGCCCGCGATGCGTCGGCTGAGTTTCTCGCCGCGGGACTTGATGCCGATGAGCGCGGCGGCGGGTGAGCCATCGGCGTGGGCGCCCACCCACGAAGACAGGCGTTCGATGGCGTCGGCGACGGCGTTGGCGTCGGCCAAGGTCTGCATGGCGTGAGCATACCGGCGGCGGGGCGGTTGCCGTGGGCGCGGTGCGCTGGCATATTCTCGGGAACGTCAACCGTTGAGCATGGCTCGGCGTGAGGCGGGGTGTGCGTCGTCGCGCCGTTTTTCATTTTTTTTCGCCATCAATCAGAAAGCAGGACGTCATGGCCGTACGCCACCAAAAGCTCGAAACGTTGGTCCGTGGCTTCGCGAACCACCACCGGATCTCGATCCTCGAGCGCATTGTGAAGAAGCCGGGCATGTCGGTTGCGGCGGTCGCCAAGGCCGAGCGGATGAACCTCAAGACCTGTAGCGAGCACTTGCGTCGCCTCACGGTGGCGGGGCTGATCGAGAAGGAGGCCGACGGCCGTCGCGTGGAGCACACGCCGACGCCGCGGGGCAAGAAGGTCGTGAAGTTCTTGACGCAGTTGACCTGACCCCGCGCCCCGGCCCCCGGAGTGTGGGCCTGTGGTGCGTGTCGGGTTGATGGACGTCTTCGCGGAAGGCGTGACTAGTAGCCCGGGGGCGGGCCGTAGTCTTCGTCGTCGTAGGGGTCGCCCATGGGCCCGCCGGGCCGTTGGCCGACCTCGGCGCGGATGGTCGAGCGGATGCCGCCCCGGCCGGACCAATCGGTCTGGACGAGCATCCAGACGGGGTCCATGGCGTTCTTGAGGTCGTCGGCGATCTGGTTGGTGACGGCCTCGTAGAAGGCGCCTTCGGTGCGGTAGGACTGCAGGTAGAGCTTGAGGCTCTTGAGTTCGATACACCGGTCGCCGGGCGCGAACTGGACGGTCACCGTGCCGAAGTCGGGGTGGCCGGTCTTCGGGCAGAGGCTGGTGAACTCCTCGGCGACGTGTTCGATCATGTAGTCGCGGTCGGGGCTGGGGTTGTCGAAGCACTCGAGCAGGCTGACGTCGGGCATGGCGGCAAACTACCCGGGCCCGGCTCGGCGGTCCATCCGTGGGCGGCGCCGTGTGCTGGCGTGCGGCGTGGGCGTGAGGCGGGCGTGGCAGGGGCCGGGGATTGCTACCATCGCCACCCCATGAGCGACTCTGCCCAGCCCGGCCCGCGCATCACCGAAGACCAGGTTCGCCACGTAGCGAAGCTGGCCCGGCTGCACCCGACCGACGCGCAGGTCGGCCACTTCGCCCACCAGCTCGACGCGATCCTCGATTACGTCGCGAAGCTGTCGGGGGTGGACGTGGAGGGCGTGGAGCCGATGCCGCACGCGATCGACACGGTCAACGTCTGGCGGGAAGACGAGCCGGCGCCGGGCCTTTCGCCGGAAACGGCGTTGGGCAACGCGCCGCAGCGCGACGGCGAGTTCTTTGCGACCCCCAAGGTGCTGGGCGACGGGGGCGGGGCCTGAGATGGACGTGGCCTTCGCCACCATCGCGCAGCTCAAGCAAGCTCTGGCCGACGGCGCCACGGCCGAGTCGCTGGCGCGCGCGACGCTCGAGCGCATCGCGGCGATCGATCCGGCGCTTGGCGCGTTCCGCGAGGTGATCGGCGACGCGGCGATCGCGCGGGCCAAGTCGATCGACGGCGACGGCGCGAGCGGGCCGCTCGCGGGCGTGCCGATCGCGATTAAGGACTGCATGTGCCACGTCGAGGGGACCACGGCGTGCAGCTCGAAGATGCTCGAGCACTACCGCTCGCCGTTTACGGCGACGGCCGTCGAGCGTTTGGAAGCCGCGGGCGCGGTGGTCGTGGGCAAGACGGCGATGGACGAGTTCGCCATGGGCTCGTCGTGCGAGAACTGCGCGTTCGGCGTGACGCGTAACCCCTGGGACGCGTCGCGTGTGCCGGGCGGCTCGTCGGGCGGCTCGGCCTGTGCCGTGGGCGCGGGGATGGTGGCCGCGGCGCTGGGGTCGGACACGGGGGGATCGATCCGTCAGCCGGCGTCGCTGTGCGGCGTGGTGGGGCTTAAGCCGACCTACGGGCGCATCTCGCGTTGGGGGTTGGTGGCGTTCGCGTCGAGCCTGGACCAGATCGGCCCGTTCACGCGGACGGTGGAAGACGCGGCGCTGCTGAGTTCGGTGATGTTTGGGAAAGACCCGCTCGACGCGACCTCGGCCGACCTGCCGGTAGACGGCGATCTGACGGACGTGGATCGCGATCCCGGCCCGATGCGGATCGGCCTGCCGAAGCAGTACCGGCTTGAGGGCGCCAACGACCCGGCCGTGGACGAAGCCGTTGAGCGTGCGCAGAAGGCGTTCGAGGCTGCTGGCGCCGAGGTGGTGGAGGTCGACCTGCCGCACACCGAATACGGGATCGCGACGTATTACGTGGTGGCGACCGCGGAGGCGTCGTCCAACCTCGCGCGTTTCGACGGCGTGCACTACGGCCACCGGTCGCCGGGCGTCGACGACCTGGTCGAGCTCTACAGCAAGTCGCGCTCGGAAGGCTTCGGCGAAGAGGTGCAGCGCCGCATCATGCTCGGGACGTACGTGCTGTCGGCCGGCTACTACGACGCGTACTACAACCGGGCGCTCAAAGTGCGGCGGCTGATCCGGGGCGATTTCGACGCGGCGTTCGACGCCGTCGACGCGATCCTGTGCCCGACGGCGACGGGGCCGGCGTTCGAGATTGGCGCAAAGACCGACGACCCGCTGGCGATGTACCTCAACGACGTGTACACGGTGCCGGCGAGCCTGGCGGGCCTGCCCGCGGTGTCGCTGCCGGGCGGGTTTGCGCAGGTCGACGGCAAGCCGTTGCCGGTGGGCGTGCAGTTGATCGGCAAGGCGTTCGACGAGGCTCGGTTGCTGCGTTTGGCCCGGGTGGTCGAGCGGTCGGCCGACCACGCCTCGGCCCGCCCGGACCTCGGCGCACTTGCCGGCGCCGGCTGAACTTGGTTGTGTTGGCTTTGTTGATCCGCCGATAGCCCGGAGCTTGGAGCATGCCGAAGAACGACGAGCCGCTGTACCTGGGGATCGACCTGGGGGGCACCAACATGCAATGCGGGGTCTGCCGGGGCCACGAAGTCTTGGCCCGCGACGGGGCGAAGACCAAGGCCGAGGAAGGCCGCGACGACGTCTTGTCGCGCATGGTTGAGCTGATCGACCGGGTGTGCGAGGAGGCCGGCGTGAAGCGCGGCGACGTGTCGGGTCTGGGCATTGGGGCGCCGGGCGCGATCGATGTGCACAAGGGCGTGATGCTCAAGGGTGGGAACATCGGGTGGTCCGACTTCCCGCTGCGCGACGCCTTGTCGGAGCTCACCGGCATGCCGGTGACGGTGGACAACGACGTGAACGTGGCGGCGTGGGGCGAGCAGCAGGCCGGCGCCGGTCGCGGGCACGACGACCTGATCGCGATCTGGGTGGGCACGGGCATCGGCGGGGGGCTGGTGCTCAACGGCTCGCTGTACCACGGGTCGCGGAGCACCGCGGGAGAGATCGGCTTCACCGTGCTCAACGCCGACGGCGTGCTTGGGCGGCGGTACTTCGAGCACCTGGCCAGCCGCACGTCGGTGGTGCACCACCTCCAGCGCATGCTCATGGCGAACCACGAGTCGGTGGTGCCCGAGCTCGTCGACGGCAAGCTGTCGAAGGTGCGGTCGAAAGTCTTGGGCAAGGCCGTGGCCGCGGAGGACCCGCTCACGCGCGAGGTGATCTCGATCGCGGCCCGGTATGTCGGGGTCGGCGCGGCCAACGCCGTCACGCTGCTAAGCCTGCCTTGCGTGGTGCTCGGCGGCGGGCTGACTGAAGCGGTAGGCGACTTCTTCGTCGACGCGGTGCGCGAGTCGTTCAAGGCCAACGTGTTCCCCCATCACCTGCAGTCCTGCAAGATCGTGGCGAGCGAGCTTGAGGACGACGCGGGGGTGATCGGGGCGGCCTTGTTGGCCCGGGAACGGCTGTCGGGCGGCTGAGGCCGGTTTCTTGGCCGGTCAGCGGCCCGTCAAAATAGGTAAAACAGACCTTGACCTGAGCCGGCGGCGGGTTAACAGTAGTGGGGAAGACAGCGGCGCTTTCGGGCGTCGTCAGGAGGAGGGTGTGACTGCTTTCTCCCCTCCGCCCCGTTGCTGCCCCGTGTAGCAGCGGGGTTTTTGCTCCCGCCGGGCCCGCCGGCGTGGAGAGTGTGCATCGGCCATCGAACGTGACGCCGCCGGGTTGGTTGGCTTGCCCAAAGGTGAGGCTGCCGTGCTTGCCGTGCTTGCCGTGCTTGCCGTGCTTGTCGTGCTTGTCGCGCGCAGGGCGGCGTGGCTTGCGCTTGGAGGTGTGGCGGCCTTAAGGCTGCGTGCCGGGCTTGCCCAGGTTGAAGACCGAGGCGAGCAGGCCGACGCCGTTGGTGGGCGGGGGTCCGATAGGGCCGTCGTCGAGCGTCGTGTCCGTGGCGGGGTTGGCGTCTTCGCTGGCGCGCTCGACTTCCTGGCGGGCCCGGGCGAGCGACTCTGCGGTGTCGTACATGAGTCCCATGTGGTTGCGCCGTCCGGCGTAGCGGAAGGTGCGTTCGCACACGGGGCATCGATCGGGCTCGGGGTGCGGGTCGACCTTGGCGCCGCAGTGGCAGCAGTAGCCGACCAGGTGCGAGACGCCGGGCACGTTGCGCGCGATCGACCAGAACTGGCGTGTCGTCGGCCCGCGGATCACGGTGGTGGGGCCGACCCGGCCGGCGGTGATCATCCCGCGCAGCGTGGCGATGGAGCACCCGGGTCGGAACGGGTTGGCGGGGTCTCGCACGAACCAGGCTCCCATGGCGACCTGCGTGGCCTTGCGGCTCATGGGCTCGAACAGCCCGCCGCAAGAGCCGCATTGTTCGCGGTTGGACCCCAGCGCGCCGCAATAGGGGCAGAGGACCAGGCGCTTGCGGTGGCCCGGCGGGTCGGGCGGGTCCGGCGTACTCTCGTGCGCTTCGGCTTCTGGGGTCGCGGGCGTGTCCGGCGCGTCGGCCGGAGGCGCGGCGGGTGGCAGGATGTCTTGCGGCGAGGCGGGCAGGTCCATGGCGGAACAACTCGAAACCAGGGCTTTGGAGACCGGGGCGACGCGCGGCGGGGCGGCGGGGGCGCGGCCCGTCCGTGGGGGCCTGCGGCGTGGGGTACGGCGTCCTGCCTGGGATCGAGTCCGTTCCTGGCCGCGCCTAGTGCTTTTGCTGCTGGTGGCTTGGCCGTTGGGCTGCGGGCCCGAGTATACGGGGCCTTCCCGGGGTCCCGAAGCCGGGTGGGCACGCGCGGGCGTCGATGTTCCCACGGTGATGCTCGTCGGCGGGCAGCCGGTTCGGCGGGACACGCTGTTCGCGGCGCTCTTGGAGGCCGGGGGCGACGCCGGTCTGAGCGAGCTCGTGCTCGACCGGGCCGTGGCCGACCGCCTGAATCGCCGGGGCTTGGCGATTACCACCGCCGACCTCGACCGGGAGCGCGACCGCCTGCTCGACCAACTCGCCGCGGCGGCGGGCGACCCGCAAGACCCCGAGGCGCTGCTGGCGGCGTTCCGGGCCCAGCGCGGGCTTAGCGCGGGTCGATTCGACCGTCTGCTGCGCCGCAACGCGGGGTTGTGGGCGTTGGCCGAGCGGCCGACGCCGCCGGGCGAGGCCGCGATTCGGCGGCGGTACGACCTGCGGTTCGGAGGGCGGTACGCGGTGCGGGTGATCGCGACGCCCGACCTCGCGGCGGCGCAGCGGGTGCTGGCGGACCTCGATGCGGGGCGCGGTTTTGCGGCCGTGGCCCGGGAGCGTTCGACCGACCCATCGGGTGAGTTGGGCGGGGCGTTGCCGCTGGTGTCGCTGGCGGACCCGGCGTGGCCGCAGTCGGTGCGCGACGCGGTGGCGGGGATGGCGGCGGGGGCGGTGTCTTCGCCGGTGGCCGTCGAGGGCGGGTTCTTGATCGTCCGGCTGGAGGAGGTGGTGGAGACGCCGGCGCCGGCGCTGGAGGACGTGCGTGATGCGCTCGCGGCGGACCTGGTGCGATCGGGCGAGCGGTTGGCGATGCGGCGGGCGGCGCGCGACCTGCTGCAGGACACGCCGGTGATGGTGCTCGACCCGGCGTTGGCCGAGCCCTGGGCGCGGGCCCGGCGGCGTGCGCTCGGCCCGGCGGGGACGGGCGGAAACCCCGGGACGGCCCGCTAGACTGCGGCGATGGAGATCCAGGTCGCCAGCCGTATCGAACGCCTGCCCGCCTACGTGCTGGGACGGCTCACGCAGCTGATCCGCGATAAGCGTCGCGCCGGCGCCGACGTGATCGACCTGAACATGGGCAACCCGCGCGACCTCCCTCCCGACCCGGTGGTGGACAAGCTGCGCGAGGCGGTGGTCGACCCGCGCAACAGCCGGTACTCGCTTTCGCGTGGGCTCGAGAACCTGCGTCGCGACATGGCGATCAAGTACCAGCGCAAGTGGGGGGTCGAGCTCGACCCCGAGCAAGAGGTCATCGCGTGCATCGGGTCGAAGGAGGGCTTCTCGCACCTCTGCCTGGGCTTGTTGGGGCCGGGCGACATCGCGGTGGTCGCCGACCCGGCGTTTCAGATCCATACGACGGCGGTGATCTTGGCCGGCGCCTCGACGGTGTCGGTCCCGTTGGGCAACGACGCGGCGTTCCTGGCCCGGGTGGACCACGTGCTCGACACGCTGACCCCGCAGCCCAAGGTCGTGATCCTGTGCTACCCGCACAACCCGACGACGATGACGGTGGAGCCGGGCTTCTTCGACGATGTGGTGGCTCTAGCCCGCCGGCACCGGGTGATGATCCTGCACGACTTCGCGTATGGCGAGACGTGCTTCGACGGCTACCAAGCGCCGAGCTACCTCCAGGCCGAAGGCGCCAAGGACTTCGGCGTCGAGTTCACAACGCTCAGCAAGCCGTACAACATGGCGGGCTGGCGCATCGGCTTCTGCTGCGGGCACCGCGACATGATCTCGGCGTTGGCGAAGGTCAAGGGGTACTACGACTACGGCATCTTCCAGGCCGTGCAGATCGCTTCGATCATCGCCATGCGCGAGGGCGACAAGCACATCGAGCAGCAGAACCTCAAGTACGCGGCGCGGCGGGACGTGCTGGTGTCGGCGCTCCAACAGATGGGTTGGCACGTCGATTCGCCCCGGGCGTC
>JBCCXV010000046.1:0-10992 GCA_039191195.1 Planctomycetota bacterium | reverse complement strand
GCGCCCGAATACGACAGCTCCCGCAGCTCCCGGTACGTCACCGTCCGGATCGGCTTCGCGTCCGGCACCACGCCCGGGTCCGTCACCAGCAGACCCGGCACGTCCGTCCAGTTCTCATACACCGACGCGCCCACCGCCCGCGCCACCAGCGAACCCGTCACGTCCGAGCCGCCACGGCTGAGCGTCCACACACGCCCCGTCGCGTCCGCGCCGTAGAACCCCGGGATCACCGCGTGATCCATCGACGACAGCCGTTCACGCAGCAACGCGTTGGTCGCCTCGGCGTCCAACCGCCCACGCTCGTCGAACCGAACCAACTCCGCCGCGTCCACGCAAGGCCAGCCCAGCAGCGCCGCCACCACCCGCCCGTGGATCGCCTCGCCACGGCTGGCCGCGTAGTCCGGCCCCAGCCCGCGCTCGGCCGTCTCGGCGACGCCCCGGTCGACTTCCTCGAGAAGGGGGGCAAGCTCCAGCTCCAGCCCCAGCTCCGAGACGATCGACGCGTAACGCTCCCCGATCTTCGCCATCGCCTCGGCCCGGCCGACGCCCCGCCGCGCCGCCTCGTAGCACAGCAGCAGCAGGTCCGTCACCTTGTCGTCGCCCGCGTGCCGCTTGCCCGGCGCCGACGTCACCACGTACCGCCGCGCCGCGTCCGACCCCACGATCTCCGCCACCTGGCGCAGACGCGCGGCGTCCGCCACCGACGAACCCCCAAACTTGCAAACCTTCGGCTTCATGCGGCCGGCAGACTACCGGCAGCCCGACCCCCACGCGATGCACCCCAAGCCAACCCCGCACCGGGCCGCTGCGCATCACCCCACGCCAGGCCGCCCGCATACCGGGGGCCCGGTGTCCCGGGGGCCGGCTCGACAAACCCGCCCGCCCCGGTATCCTGCCCCGTCCCGTTCGCCCGGGTGGCGGAACTGGCAGACGCGCCGCGTTGAGGTCGCGGTGGGAGTAAAATCCCTTGGAGGTTCGAATCCTCTCCCGGGCATGACAGGGGGCCGACATCGCAGCCGACCAGCCGGCGGGCCACGCCCGCCGCGCTTCGGCTTGTTCCGCCTCGCCTCCGGGCCAAACAGCCCCGCCTCCCAGGCCGCCCCCATCCCCGCCAACGGACCCTCGGCGTGGAACCCGCACCCCGGATCATCTCCGTCCAAGAGGCCCGCCGAAGGCAGACCCTCGGACACTTCCTCGCCTACCTCCTCTGGCTCTGGCGACACCTCCGCCTCGTCGAAACCCTCGCACGCACCGAGCTCAAGCGCACCGTCTCACGCTCCAAGCTCTATTACCTCTGGTGGATGTTCGACCCCCTGCTCGACACCGCCTGCTACGCCTTCCTCTTCCTCATGTTCCGCCCCCGCACCGGCACGGGCGAGATCGACGCGCCCATCCTCATCTTCCTCTTGGCCGGCATCATCCCCTTCCGATGGACCAGCTCCTGCTGCGCCGCCGCCGCCAACACCTGGAAGCGCTACGCCAACCTCATCCAGCAGGTCCGATTCCCCTACCTCGTGCTTCCCGGCGCCACCTTCCGCACGGAAGGGTGGCTCTACCTCTGCGCACTGGGCGTCCTGCTCGCCGCCACGCTCGCCTACGGCCTATGGCCCACCGCCGCCTGGTTCGCGCTACCCTTGTGGCTCGTGCTCCACGCGCTGGTGACCCTCGCCCTCATGCTCCCCGTCGCCGTGCTCGCCGCATTCTCCTCCGACTTCACCCGCATAGTGCCCTACGGCCTGCGCCTCCTGTTCTTCGCCACCCCAATCCTCTACACCCCCGACCAGCTCCCCGAACTCGCCCAGCCCGTCGCCAACCTCAACCCCCTGGCCCACATCGTCAGCGGATACCGGGCCATCCTGCTCGACGGCGCCTGGCCCAACCCCGTCGCCGCCGGCGCCCTCGCCGCCGTCGCCCTGGTCGGCCTCGCCCTCGGCGCCTTCTGGTTCGTGCGCTCCGAACCCTTTATCGCACGCTCCATCAGCCGGACCACCTACTGATGGACGCCGCCGTCTCCAACCCGCCCGACGAAGACCCTAGCGCGCCCGATGCGAATCCCGCACCCGCCCCGGCGAACCCCGAAGCCCCCGCCGCGCCCGTCCAAACCGACACCGACTCCGCCGTCGTCTCCGCCCGAAACCTCGGCGTCCGCTACACCCTCTACGGCGCCGGCAAAAACCGCTACCGCATCGAACTCCTCAACCGGATGCTCCGCGCCAAACGCTACTTCTGGGCGCTCCGCGACGTCAGCTTCAACGTCTACCCCAACGAATCGTTCTTCATCATCGGACGCAACGGCGCCGGCAAGAGCACCCTCCTCCGCGTCCTCGCCGAAACCCTCCTCCCCGACGCCGGCGAGGTCCGCGTCCGCGGCGAGCTCACCGGCTTCCTCTCCATGGGACTCGGCTTCCAGCCCGACCTCTCCGGCTACGAGAACATCGCCCTGGCCCTCACCCTCATGAACGCGCCCCGCGAGCAGCAACCCCACCGCGTCGCAGACATCGAAGAGTTCACCCAGCTCGGCGAGTTCCTCAACGCGCCAGTCGCCACCTACTCCGCCGGCATGAAAGCCCGCCTGGGCTTCGCCATCGCCACCACCCTCGAACCCGACATCCTCATCATGGATGAGATCATCAACGCCGGCGACGAACAGTTCCGCGAGGCCGCACGCGCCCGACTCCAGGCCATGACCGACAAGGCCCGCGGCGTCATCGTCTGCACCCACAACCTCCCCCAGGTCCTCGAACTCGCCCACCGCGTCATGTGGATCGAAGGCGGCAAGGTCCAAGCCATCGGCGACCCCGCCGACGTCGTCCGCGAGTACCGACAGTTCGCCAAGGCCGTCAAGGCCGACCCCACACACGACCTGCGCGTACAGCAGCAGCGCATGGAAGACCCGTGAAGACCGCACGCCGCGCGAAACAAGTCGTCACCCGCGTCAAGCTCGCCGTCCGCCGCCGCGTCCCCGCACGCGTCGCCCCCGACGCCCAGACCGCACCCGTCCTGGTCTGGGGCGCCGACGCCTGCTCCGACCGCGTCGTCCGTTGCCTCAACCACACCGGCCGAAAGCCCGTCGCACTCATCGACCCCGGCCTCGCCGACCACGCGACCGCCAGCCGCGGCGGCCTGCCGATCCTCCCGCCCCAGCGCGCCGCCGACCGGCTCGCCAAGCTGCCACACGACGACGCCGACAAGCACCTGCTCATCAACGGCCCCGAGGCCGGCGCCGACAAACCCTTCCAAGCCATCTACGACCGCGTCCGCGCCTGCCAAGCCCAGCCCCCCCTCGGCCGTTTCCCGCTGCGCTACGCCTCCACCCTCGACCAGGGGGAGCCCTTCACCTCCGAGCGCATCTTCATCAACGGCTTCCCGGGCTCGGGCAACATGCTCCTCCAACGCGCCTTCGAGCTCATCCGCGAGCTCGCGCCCGAGCCGCCCATGCCCGAGCGGGAGCAGCTGCTCGGCCAGTTCGCCTGGGAGTACTCCAAGGCCGTCGCCGCCCACCTCGACGCGCCCACCGTCGAGCGCTTCCCCCAAGCCCGACGCAAAACCCTCGCCATTGCCAGCCAGTACGGCTCGCGCTACCACTTCTTCGACAAAGAGACCGAGCGCACCGACCGTCTGGCCGAGCGTTGCCAAGCGCTCATGTTCGGCCTGCCCATCCCTACCGCGTTGTGGGGCGCCACCCACTCCACCCACGAGCCGCTCACCCCGCCCGTCCTTGATTACTTCCAGCACCGCGGCTTCCGCACCGCGCTCATCGTCCGGCATCCCCTCGACGTCCTCATCTCCAACGCCGCCAAGCTCACCGCCGGGCCCCAAGGGAGAGATCCCCTCGCCCTGCTCGACCACCCCGGCTGGCTCGAGTCCATGCTCCGGCCGCTCACCGCGTACTTCCGCCACTACGCCGACCTCCGACACCGCGTCACCCTCTTCCGTTACGAGGAGGCCCTCCAGTGCCCGGCCGTCTTCGTCCGACGCGCCGCCGAGATGATGGGCCTCGAACTCGACGACGACCGCGTCGACAACCTTTGGGCCAAGATCGACGGCAAGCCCGTCTCCAAGCTCGGCAAAGGACACTTCTGGCGGCCCGGCGCCGGCAAGTACGCCGAGTTCATGCAGGCACGCCACATCGACGCCCTCCGCGCCAGCGGACTCGTCGACGCCGCCCACGCACTGGACTACCCCATCGACTTCGAGGCCATCGCCAACGACACCCAGCCGACCGACCGCGAGCCCCGCGACCTCTCCGGGCCCCGCTACAGCCTCGCCGATCACCGCTACCACGGCGTTATGGGCAAACCCGTCGTCTTCCCCCACCCCGACATCCACCACCGAGAAGACGCCCGTTTCGAGATCGGCTGCAACGACCCCGACATGTTCGCAGCGCTCTGCCACCAGCTCGACGACCCCGCCTTGCAAGCCGTCTTCGACCTCCTGCCCGACCCGCCCGGCCTCGGCCGCAGGGTCGCCGCCATGTGCGAACCCTAACCCGCCGGCCCCAGCACCCGCCAAACCACGCCCGCCGACCGGTGCTCCGCCAACACGCCCAGCCGAGCCCCGGGCGCATCCCAATCCCACCCCGATACCGACCAAGCGCCGCGCAGCGCCCCGCCCGCGCGACCGCTCCAGCAAGACGCCGCCGCGGCCCGAAGCGCGCCCAGCGAACCCGGCCGCCAACCCGCCGGCAGCACCGCATCCCCGGGCAGATGCACCCGCAACCCCGCCCGCGTCGGCGCGTCGTCCACACCGCCGGCCGACGCCCACAGCGCGAGCCAGCGCGCCGCGCGACCCGCCCCCAGCGCCGCCAGTTTGCGCGCCGCAACCATGCTCTCGGCCGTGACCAGCGCAGCCAACGCCGCCGCAGAGCTCGCGCGCATCACGGCCCGCTCGTCGGCCTGAGCGCCACCAACCAGCGTCGGTTTCCGGTACAGCCTTCCCGAAAACGGCGCGCCCCCGTGCTCGGCCAGCCACCCGCCGCTCTTCGCCGGCGTGTTGCGCGCCAGCGGATCAATCGCCTCCGCGTACCGATACCGATCGCTCATCTCCACCATGCAGAAGCGATCGGGGTCGTCCAGCAGCGCCACCGCCGAGCGCGCCACGCCCAACCGGTGCACGTAGTCCTGATCGACGGTGCTCTCGATCCGCGGCGCCCGCGCCACCGCCGAAGGCGCAATCGTCATCGGCACCAGGTGCGCCATGTGCAAGCACGCCAGCCCACGACCGCCCAGCCAGTTCATCGAATCAAACCCCGAACCGACGCCGGCCGACCACGCCATCGCCGCCTGCGTCGGGTGCATCGACCGCAACGCCGCGCCGCCCAGCTCCCGCACCGGCGCCGCCAGCGCCGCGCCACGCTTGGCCCGCCGAACCCGCCCCGCAAAGCACCCCTGAATCGCCCGCACATCCACCCGCAGCACGCCCGCCATCGTCAGCTCGGCGCCACGCTCGGCCTCCTCCGCCATGTACTCCAGGCACCCGTCGCCCCAAAACGCGTCGGCGTTCTGCAGCACCAACCCCGCGCCAAGACGCTTGGCGTCCTCGATCGCTCGCTCGTGCAGCTCCGTCATCCCCGAATACGGGTCCGCCAGCGCCGCGCCGTCCACGGCGACGCACTCCCCACCGATCTCACGCTCAATCAAAGCCCAGATCGGCGACGCCTCCACCAACGCCACATCCGACGCCGGCCCATAGACACACACCCGGATCGGCAGACGACGACCAAACGCCGGCAGGTTGCCCGGCGCCATCAGCGAAGGCAGCGTCACCCCGCACAGCAGGTCGACATACCCCCGGCCCCACACCGCGATCGAGAAGCGATACCCCGGGCTCGCGGTCCCGCTCACCTCACCGCTCCCAACCGAAACGCGTCGCCAAGTCGTCGGGCAACGCCTCGGTCATCCGACGCCCGAGCTCCGACGGCAGCGCCCGCCGCCACTCATCCCGCTCGCCTTTGCGGTAGTGCGACCCCTCGTCCGTCGCCACCTCTGGCCACGACATCAAGCCCGCATCGACCCCGTAGAAACGCAGCACCGGGTCCACCACGCGCTCCACATCCGCGTGCAGGTCGGCGTAACGCGTCCAGCACACCTCCACACGCCCAGCCGACTCCGCCCGAGCCCAGCCACGCACCCACGCGATCAGCTCCGGCAGGTAATGCTCGATCATCCACGCCGCCGCGGGCTCCAACGCCAATCCCTCAAAACCCTCCGGGATGTAAGGCGCCATGATCCGCCGCGCCAAACCCGCGTTCTTCTGCAAGTGATGCAGCGACGACAGCATCGCCTGACGCGGGTCGCGCACGTGCACCACCAGCTTCGCGATACCGGCCGCCTCCAACACGCCCAGGTTCGTCGGCGTCGCCGGCAGGTGCTCCTGACACAGCGAACCACCCTTCGCCAACTCACCCGCCCACGCCCGCACCGCGTGGTCCCGCAGCGGGTGGCTCGGGATCGCCATCGGACGCGCCGCCAGCCCCAACCCGCGCGACAACGTCTTCCCCAAAAACACGCTGCCCGACTTCGGCATCGTGTTGAACAAGATGCCCGGCAGGCCCCGCTGCCGCGAAGCCCCGATCTGCGCACCCACCTCGCCCAAAGACTCCAGCGGGTGCTGCTGCAACAACCCCGTGTCCGCCTCCGGGTGCAGCCCCGCGCAGCGCTCGTGATGACCAACCGAGTCGTCCACGCGGCCCGCACGCACCGACGCGTGCCACAGGTCTTGCAGCACGAGCGACGCACAGGGGTTCACCCCCGCGATCGCGTCCACGAGCGCCAGCGCACGCCCCGGATCACGATCCGGGGCCACCGTCGCACCCAGCCGCTCGTCGAAGCCCGGCCACGCCCGCCGGAGCCCCTCCAAGTCCGCAAGCACGTCGCCAACCTTGAGCGCCGGCGACGGACACGGGATCGCCGCCGCCTCCTCGCCGCGCAGCACCACCTCGGCCGCGTCCCGCAGGGCGGCAAGACGCACGCCGTACGCATCGCCAACCCCGAGCCCCGCCGGCGGCTTCGGAAGCTCACGACCCCACGTCGCCTCGTCCCGAGGCTTGAACCACCTGGTGATCAGCGACATGCCGTGGTCGTCCTTATCGCCGGCCGCCATCGCGCCGCAAACCGATCCACCAACCCCCGCCAGACCTCCGGCCGAAACCCCGTCGTCTCCACCAGCCGATCGATCCGAAGCGACACGTCCTTAGGCCGAGGCTCCGGGGTCGCAAACGCCTCGATCGACACCCCTTCGACCTCCGCCAACGCCGCCTCGGGCTGCACCTGCCCCATCGCCGCGCGCAGCCGCTGGGCCATCTCGAACCGCGTCACGGCCGACGGCCCCGCAACATGAACCACGCCCTCAACCCCGCGATCCAGCAGCAACGCGATCGCCCGCGCCGCATCGTTCACCCCGATCGGGCAGAACCGTTGATCCGTCGCCACACGCATCACGCCGGGCCGAGCCAAACCCCGCGCGAGCTCGTCGAGCAGGCCCCCGCGCCCGGGCGCATCGCTCACCACACGACCGAGCCGCACGACGACCGCCCCCGCATCCGCGCCCAAGATCGAACGCTCCGCCTCCACCTTCAAGCGCCCGTACAGCGTTTGCGGCGAAGGCCCATCGCCCTCGCTATACCCCGACCAGCCCGCTCGATCCTCGCGCACGACCCCGCCGCCAAACGCCAGCTCGGTCGAGCAAAACAGCACGCCAATCCCACGCGCTCGGCAGGCCCGCGCCAGCCCCGCGCACGAGTCGACGTTCACCCGCCGCGCCGTCTCCGGGTCCGCAGCGCACGCATCCGGCGTCGCGATCGCGTGCGCGATCACCGCGTGCGACACGCCGCCCACCCGGTCCAGCAGGTCGCCGGGCGCGTCCACCGCCGCGTCGTAGCGCACGCCTCCCTCGAACGCCCGGCCGCAATACGTGCCCACGCAGCCACCGCCCAGCGCTTCGCGCAAGGCGCGCCCGACAAACCCCGAGCCGCCCGTCACCAACACGCGCCCGATCCCGAGGCCGCCTGGCTTATCCATCGCGCTCGCCGTGCTCAGCGACCTTCGCCAACGCCACGTACTGCTGACCCCGCCCGAACCACGCCGCAAACTCCGGCGCCGCAAGCCAATCCCCGCCACGGATCACCGGCGCCGACGCGGTCAAGAACGAATCGATCGACGCCGCCGTCGCCGCAGACCACCCCGCCACGTCGTCCCGCAGCGACGCAAGCAGCGGCGCCACGCGCTCCAACCGCCGACGCGCCGCCTCGCGCGGGTCCTCGGGCGCGTCCTCTTCGTCCACGCCTTCGACGATCCGCCACGCCCGCTCGCACCGCGCCCGAAGGTCGAGGTTCGCCGCGGCGTCGCGGTCCGGCGCGTCGGCCCGGTAGTCCAGCAGGTTGTGCGCGGAACGCAACACCGACGCACGCGCGTGATCGTTCCAGTCCCCGCCGATCGCCTTGTACCACCGCCCGTCGCGCCAAAACCGCGGGCTCATCCCGTGGGCCTCGAACCCTTGCTCCGCCAGCAGGTCGATCGCCCGGTCCATCGACACAAACCCGCCCAGCCGCGGCGCCAGCACCACGTCCAGCAGCCAGTCCTCCGGCCGACGGGACATCCCCCGCAGCGAGTCCAGGTGAGGCTGGAAAACCGGCATCAGCCGCCGCACCCGCTCGTCCAACGGCGCCGTCGGGTCGTCCAGGGTCCGCCCCATCAGCCGCCGCAGGTTCTCCGGGAAAAACGAAACCGCGTCCACGCACGTCGTCACCACCACGCCCCCGGCCGCCGCGAAACGCCCGAGGTGCCGGATCAGCGCCGCCGGGTCGTCTTGGATGTTGGTCACGCCTTCGCAAAGCACCAGGTCGTACGACGGGTCCGGATCGACATGCTCAAACTCACGCTCCACCACCGCCCACCGCTCCCCCGGCAACGCCGACGCCGAGAGCGACGCACGCGACGCCTCCACCGACGCCGCGTTGCCGTCGATCAGCGTCAGCCGCGCCGGCGAGAGCGACGCCAAGTGCCGGGCGTTCTGACCCGTGCCCGGCCCGAACTCAATAATCGACTTCCCCGCGAGCCACCCCGGCGGCAACCCGATCTGACGCAGAAGGTCGTCGCGCCGGCCAAAGTGCTCCCCGAGCTTCAACTCCACCCGCTGATCGACCGGGATGATCCCGTGCTCGCGGTAGTAATCGAGCACCGGGCTCGCAGAGCCCGCGGACGTAGACGGCGAAGCAGACATCACCCAAGCATATCAGCGACGCCAAGCCCCCCGGCCCCCTCAGCCGCCGCCGCCCCGGCCCGCCGCCGCGCCGCCCACCCACGCCCCGACTCGCCGCGCAAGGTCCAACCGGCCGGCCGCGTCCAGGTGCTCGGTCGGGTGCGTCGGCCTCACAAAACGCGCCGGCGGATACGCGTCGTGCAGGTCCAGCACGCCGGCCACCCCGGCCCAGCCCGCCGCCTCGGACGCAAACCGCCGCGCGTTTTCGCCCGCCGCCGCGCGCACCCCAGAACCCGCGCAGCGGTCGGCGCACTCGACGTTGATGGGCGCGACATAGGGCCAGAGCCGGCAGCCGTGGTCCGCACAAAGCGCCGCGAGCCGCCGCCAACCGCCCCAGACCGGGTGCTCGTCCGAAATGGCCACGCCGTGGTAGAGACCAAACACCACCCGCAGGCGCTGCGCCTCGGTCGACCCGCGCGTCCGCTCCAGAAACCGCCGGACCTCGCCCAACGTACGCAAGCCCTCGGCCGGCGTCGGGTGCGGGATCGCGTCGTACGCCCGCAGCGCTCCCTCGGGCTCCGCCACCTCCACCTCGGGCGGGGGGGCATCCGCATCGCCGGGTAGCGCGCCGCGCCAGCCGTGCGCGACCGCGTCCGACAACGCATCGAGCGTCGCCCGCAACCGGTACCGCGGCCGTGCGTGCCACGTCGGCGAGAAGCTCCGGAGATTCGCAACCGCCACGACGTTCTTCGGAACCACCCCGCGCCGCAGCAGCAGCTCCAACACACACGCATAGTGATCCGCCGCCAGCGCGTTCGCCGCGACCCACGCGCAACGCCCCGGCAGCGCGTCGCACAGCATCGCGCCCAAGGGATCACGGCGCGTGTCTTGGTCCGCGACACGCCAGAACGTCGAGTCGCCCAGCGCGACCCCGTCGATCGGCGGACCCTCGGCGCGAGCCACAATCTCGACCCGCGCCATCAGCCAGGCTGCCAGCGGGTCGACGCTCATCCGCCGCCGCCCGCGGGATCGCTCGCCCCCAGCCCCCACGCCTCCGCCGCGTGCTCGAGCGCCGCATCCCATTGCCCCGCCTCCGCCTGGGCCGCCGCCGCCTCCAGACGCAGCCGCCGCAACGCCGGAGGCCACTCGCTGCCCGCGATCGCCTTCAGACGCTGGCGCCGCACCGCCTCGGCGCCGCACCCCATCCGGTCGAGCGCAATGGCCAGCCGTTGCCGCGCCTCCCCGTGCCCCGCATCCAGGCACAGGATCAACCGGCAGGCCACCCGCGCCGCCCTCGGCCGCCCCGAACGCAGCGCCGAGTCCGCGACATCCAGCACCGCCGGCAACATGGTCTCCAGCCCGCGCTTGGGCTCCACCAAACGCACGCCGCAACCGGCGAGCACCGCCCGTTCGATGCGCGGGACCCCGCTGCGCCCCGTCGCCCCACCCGTCAACGCCGCCCCCGCGCGGGCCGCCGCGTCGGCGTTGCCCAACGCGATCAGCGCACGGCACGCCGCCGCGCCCGGCGACCAATGCAACAGGTCCACAATGCCCGCGCCGCCGTCAGGCGGGCGCGGCGGGCCGCCAAGCCGGCGCCCAGCCCATCGCAGCTGCGCCGCGATACCCGCGCTCGACCAAGGCGCCCCCGGCGCCCCCGGCGCCCCCGGCGCCCCCAGACCCGACCCGCGCAGCCGCAGCTCCGGTCGGACCCAACACTCCCGCCGGATGCGCAGCCGCGCCTCGAGCACCCAACGCGCATGACGGATCGCCTTGCCCAACGCGCCCCGCGAACCG